>CALNAE010000089.1 GCA_937874315.1 uncultured Bifidobacterium sp.
CCATGATGGATAGTGGTCACGATACGTCTCGATGGGAGATGCAACGATGAGCAATAACCTCAAGAAGATAGCGAAGCAGGCGGCGCACTACGATCATGTTCTGCTTGTTATGCGGCATGCGAAGGCCGAATCGTCCAATGCCGCCGGGGACCATGAGAGGAACCTTACGGACAAGGGGGTGAAGCAGGCGAAGAGGGTCGGCAGGGGCCTGTCGCGGATGGGGCTGATTCCCGACAGGATCGTGTGCTCGAGTGCACTTCGCGCCCAGCAGACGCTCGAGCGGATGCTCACCTACTTCGGAGACAAACCCAAGGTCGATTATCGCCATAGCCTCTACGATTCGGGGGTCCAGGCCGTTTTCGACGAGGTTGAGCAGACGAAGGACAAGCATCGCGTGGTTCTGGTCCTCGGGCATGAGCCGACGGTGTCGATCAGCTGCCAGTGGCTTGCCGCTTCCGAGTCGGATCCGGCGGTGCTGGACTCGCTCAATCTCGGGATGTCCGCGGCCTCGGTGGCGATTTTCGGTTCGAACGAGCCCCTGAGTGCGTGGAAGGTCCATTCCGGCGATCTCATTGCCGTCGTCAATCCGAAGGATTTCGAGTAGCCCCGCCGGATATCGGAGCCCCGTGCGGCGCGAGACCGTCCTCGATGCCGTGCATACGCACTATATACAAACTCCCTCTACACACCATATATAAACTCAATCTATAACGACATCTCAATCCTCCTGATGCCCCTATAATCAGTGCCGTTTGATAGTCTTGCCACGTCGCACATATAAAACTCTGGAGGGGTTATGCCTGTTCTTACTTCCGTTTCCGGCTTTCCGCGCATCGGACAGAACCGTGAACTAAAGAAGGTCATCGAGGGCTATTGGAAGGGGACGAGCACGCTCGACGAGGTGCGTGCGACAGCCACAGGCCTGCGTGCCAGGCATTGGGAGCTGCAGAGGAAGGCCGGGATCGACTTCATCCCCAGCAACGACTTCAGCTACTACGACCAGATGCTGGACACGGCGATGCTGCTCAACGCCGTGCCGGAGCGCTATCGGCGCCTTGCCATGGACAACGACGAGGACACGCTGTTCGCCGTCGGGCGCGGGTACCAGGGATCAAGAGGCGACGTCACCGCGCTTCCCATGAAGAAATGGTTCACCACCAACTACCATTACAGCGTTCCCGAAATCGACGACTACACGCAGATCGGTTTGACGGGGACGAAGCCCTTCGATGAGTTTTGCGAGGCCCGGGATCTGGGCATCATCACCAAGCCGGTGCTCATCGGCCCCTACACCTTCCTCAAGCTCGCCCGAAACAGCAAGGCCGAGGAACTTGAATTCGACAGGGGGCTTGTCGATTCCATCGCACAGGCGTATGCACACATCCTCGGCCGCTTCATCGAGCTCGGAGCCCCGTGGATTCAATTCGACGAACCATATCTGGTTCTCGACAAGAATCCGGGGGACGTCGAGCTTTTCACCTCGCTGTATTCCACAATCCTTCCGGCCCGCGACAACAGGATCAAAATCCTGCTCAACACCTATTTCGGACACATCGCGGATGTCTACGACACCGTCAGGCTATTGGGTTTCGACGGCGTGGGACTTGACTTCGTCGAGGGAACCAAGGAGAATCTTGCGGCTGTCGCCCGCCATGGCGTGTCGCAGGGAACGACCCTTTTCGCGGGGGTGGTGAACGGCCGTAACATCTGGAGAAACGATTATGCGGTGAGCCTGGGCATCCTTGACGCGTTGAAAAAGGTGACCGACAACGTCGTCGTCTCCACGGCAAGCTCTCTGCTGCATGTGCCCTTCAGCACCGAGGGGGAGCAGGCTCTCGGGGATGAGGTGCTGCGCCATTTCGCGTTCGCCGTCGAGAAGCTGGGCGAGCTGCACGACATCGCATCGTTGGCGGATGCGGATGACGATGCACGGCGCCACTGCGAGCCCCTTGCCCGCAACCAGTCGCTGTTCGATGGGACACGTGTCGCGCGGGATCCCGCGGTGGCTCACAGGATCGACGCTCTGACAGCCGATGATTTCACGCGCAAACCGGCGAGGGCCGAGCGCCAGAAGGCGCAGAAGACCGCCCTGGGACTGCCCGCGCTGCCGACGACGACCATCGGCTCCTTCCCCCAGACCGCCCAGGTTCGCGCGGAGCGAGCGAGGCTGAGGAAGGGGGAGATCGCTCAGGCAGAATACGATGCGTTCATCAGAAGCCAGATAGACGAGGTCGTCGCACATCAGGAGAGGATCGGGCTCGACGTCCTCGTTCACGGCGAATTCGAGCGCAACGATATGGTCGAGTATTTCGGACAGAATCTCAACGGTTTCCTGTTCACGAAGAATGCGTGGGTGCAATCGTACGGAAC
>CALNAE010000090.1 GCA_937874315.1 uncultured Bifidobacterium sp.
CCAGGCCGCGAACGACCGACGCTGGTCCTTGTACCACAAGGCGGTCACCACCTTGGCCCAGTCGGCCTGCGAACCCGCGCTGGCGACGAACACGAGTCCCAATACCGCGAATGAGGCGAGCAGCCGTAAGGACGTGCGGTTATGCGCCGCCACGGCGACGACGATCGCGACGGCAAGCACGAGCACGATCGGCCAGTAGATGGCCATGCGCTGATTCGCGGCGTTGATGGGCTGCCCGAGCAGGTACCGCAGCAACGCCGAGGGGATGTTCTCCGTGGCTCTGGCCGGGCCACCGTTGAGATGGTCGGAGATCGGTCGGGTCTTGCCGCGCAGATACATCTGGGCGAAGATCGCGACCCCCAATGCCGCGACTCCCCCGATAACCGACCATCCGGCGATCATCACCACGTGGAACATCCGACGAGACCGCCGCCGCACCATCCGCAGCGCCTCCCATGCCCAGACGACCAGCACCGGCAACGCCAGCAGCAATCCGGTCATCATCACACGGAAATGGCACACCGACACGGCGATCACCGCAACGGCGATCCATGCCAACCCCGACCACACGAAGCCGGCGCCACGACGCCAGTCCCTTGTGCACCACGTCCACACCAAGGCCAGAAACACCGGCAGAATCACCTGGCCGGCGAACATCGCGTACAGCGTGCCCCAGTCCAGCAGCAGGAACGGAAATCCCGCACAGGCCGCCGCCAACGCGGGTGCCAGCATATCGGTCAGCGCATGCACGCCGCAGATGCTGCGAACGAGAAACAGCATCGAGCAGGGCCATAGCAGGGCCGCGAACACCAACCACGCGCTGGTGATGGCGGCGGTCGCCGTCGTATGGGGCACGGCCAACGCGCCCAAGGCGGCGAACTGCTGGAACGCTATCGGATACACGTCGCGAATCGGCGGCAGGGCGTGCAACGAGGAGGCCTGCCCGGTCATGATGATGCGCGCGACGATATTGTCGTGGAACACCGAATCGTAGTTCTGCGTGACCTGATCGGGTGAGGGCACGGCCCGTATCAGGCGAACCGCGGTCGTGCTTGCACCCAGCACGATGCCGAACGCGGGCGCGCCCCAGCGCAGCCATGATGACGAGGGCCCGGCATCCCCGAGGGACTCGAACGAATATCGCTCATCCTTGGCCCACACGAAACCGGAACGAGCCAACATCATCCGCGCGCCGGCCACCAGCGCGCAGACGACCGCGGTACCGACCAGATACACGCCCCACCCCCAGCGCATGCCCAGGGGATACACCACGATGCCACTCACCCCCGCGATGGCGATGGAGACCACCGGCCCCAGCGCGAGCGCATCCGCACCGCGACGCCCCGAAACGAGCGTGATAAGCGTTCCGGGCAGATACACGGCCACGGCGATCATCAGGATCACCGGCAGGGTCTGCCCCCATGTGGCTAGTTGCATCCGGGCTTCTTTCTGTTCGACTTACCGATGTCGCGGCCAGCGTTGTCGCGGTCAACGTCGCCGTCGCCGCGGCTAGCGATGCGATCGGCCATCCGACCGAATATCCGACCGAACCTGGGTTCGGCCTTGCGAGCGACTGCGCAGTCGGTTATGCACCGCGGTAAGCACCCGATATCCCACACGCCGAAGCCCCGTGGGCATCAGCCGATACGCCGCGCGCACCACGACATTGCGCAGGAATTGGGCGGTGGTGGTGAATCCATCGGCACGGAACCGACGCTGCAGGGCGAGCTCGTCTCGGAACATCGAGCCGCCGCCGCGACGTTCGTACGCCCCGGCATCCACCCGGTACAGCACCAGCGGCTCGGGAAGATTCGCGATGCGCGCGCCACGCAGTATCAGCCGTTCCCACAGCAGATAGTCCTCGAACCGTCCGGCATGCTCCGGGTAGCCTCCGGCGGCGCGAATCACGGACGCGCGAAACGCCACGCTCGGGTGGTGCAGGGGCGACTGAAGCCTGGCGTAGGACAATAGTTCGGCACCGCCGGCGGGTAGCCGACGCAGCTGCCCCGGATGTCGCTCATCACCGGAAAACTCGCGGATCGCGCTGCCGATCACATCAACCGAATCCTCCACCCACGGCACGAGCATCTCGCATCGCTTCGGCATGGCGATGTCGTCGCTGTCGGCGCGAACCACCACATCGTATTGGCACACGGCGAGTCCCCGATTCAGGGCATGGGCCAGCCCCTGATTACGGTTCAACGGCACCACGGTGATCTGCGGACATTCTTGTGTTTTGCCGGCGTCGTCGAATGCGCGCCGCATCATCTCGGTCGCCGAATCGAGAAAGTCCTGCAACGGCGTCGACACCGGCCCGTCACGCACGATCACGACCTGCGCGGGCACCCGCGTCTGCTCGACGGTATTCGACAGCAGCGCACGCCGCAGATACGGCACGCGATCGCCCTCATAGACTGCCATGAGTAGGGAGAACGGAGG
>CALNAE010000091.1 GCA_937874315.1 uncultured Bifidobacterium sp.
GGGCTGAATTCGGCTGTGCTGAGTCCGGCCGGCCATTGAGCAGCATGGTTCCTGAGCAGTGCTGCCTCGACCCGTGTGGTCCCTTGAATTGGCGCGGCCCCAGGCGCACGCATGTCAGCCGTCGAGGCGGCTCAACTCCGCGCGAACCTTATGCAGCTTCGCATAGATTTCGTTGCGCTGGGCAGATTGTTTGGTCCGTGCATGATCCTTGGCCAGTTTTGCCTCTTGCGCTTTCAACTCTGCGATATGCTCTCGCAGGGCAAGCCGCTCATCGAAGTTCGAACCGTCTGAACTGTCCAAGATGGCCTGGGCGCATAGCGAGTCCCACAACTCCTCAAATGTCGCACCGGCGAGGACGAGTCGTGTTTGCGCCGCCGGTTGCCACGGTCCAACCAACATCGCCGATTGCTGCGGGTGTCCCGCCTTGCCCGGCATCGTCCTGCGAACGGCCAGTGCACTGATCTCGCCTCGAAGCTCGGTGCCGTTCTGAGACAACGTGACCGCAGTCGCTGCCGACGATGCCGACGATGGCGACGACGAAGCCGGTGTCGACGATGCGCTGCGCGCGCCGTATGTGCCGACCGGATCGGATGCCTTCACGTCATGCACACAGACGAAGACGATGCCTGACCGCCGCAACCTGGCGATATGCTCGAGCACTTCGACGGGGACCTGTGTGCTGGAATGGCGAATGCCCATCACCAGAATCTCCCCGAGCTTCGCCGTTGCCTCGACGCCAGTATTCTCGGGGCGCAATATCGCCAACATGGTGATGCCGTCGATATCGTGCACCAGGCGCTGCTTGAGTCTGGCGGACACCGGGGTTTTGGCGTAGAACATCGCCGTGGGCAGTGTCCCCTTCTGTTCCGGTATCGCCGTCGAAGCGGGCAGACCTAAGGTGAGTGCCGAGATGGAACCACAATGTGCTGCTGTCATGCTGTCTATCCTAACGGTCTTCGCGCGTTGACGCCGGTGATTCGTCTCGGTGCTGGTCATATGCTCTTCGCTCACCATATATCGGAAGGAAACATGCGGGTCGTATCGTGGCAACGCGCGGGACTGGGCCGAGTAATCGTTGTTCGGCCCGACGAAAGCCGTAGCGAACCCGACATGAATAACGTGGCATAAGCAGAGCGTATAAGGCCGCGGGCGTTCCCGGCATGGGTTCGTCGGTATCATGACGCTAGTCGGCGAGAGGAGAGCGGTATGGTGGATGGTTCGGCACGGTCGCGGCAGCGGCGGTCTACAGATGAACGCGACGGTCGGCAGCGCGCGCCGGGCATGGAAGCCGTCATCGCGCGCAAGGTTGCCGCCATTCCTTCCAATCCTTTTGCGGTTTCCGATGCGCGCGTGGCAACGGCCAAGGCGGCCGGCACGCCCGTGATCGACTTGAGCAAAGGCAATCCGGACGGCGAGCCGCCTGCGTTCATGCTCGACGCCGCAGTCCGGGCGGTGCATGACCCGGCAAATTTCCGATATCCGGCGTTCAGCGGTAAACCTGCTTTCCGCCGGGCGGCGGCGGGGTGGTATCACCGGGAGCATGGCGTGGATCTCGACCCGGACACGCAGCTGCTGGCCGTGGCCGGGGCTTCGGTGGGTATCAGCACGGTGATAGAGACGTTGATAGACCCCGGTGACCTCGTGGTGCTGGTCGATCCGTACTACCCGCAATACGAAGGTTCCACCGCCGTCGCCCAAGGGCGCATCCACGCCGTTCCCGCGCATCCCGACAACGGCTTCCTCCCCGATCTTGCGGCGGTGTCGAGTCGGGTTTGGGATGAGGCGAAGCTGTTGATTCTCAATTATCCCAACAATCCCACGGGTGCCGCGGCGACTTCGGAGTTGTTCGCGACGGCGGTCCGGCTCGCCAAACGTCATCATTTCGTGGTGATGCATGATTTCGCCTATGCGGGCATCGGCTTTGACACGCAATCACCCATCAGTCTGCTGGAGACGCCCGGCGCACTGGACGTCGGGGTAGAGCTATGCTCGCTGTCCAAAATGTACATGGTCGCGGGGTGGCGTGCCGGATTCGTCGCAGGGAACGCCGAGCTGATGCGCGCGGTGAAAACCGTGCATGAGCAGACCAGTCTGTTGGTCAACTCCGTCACGCAGG
>CALNAE010000092.1 GCA_937874315.1 uncultured Bifidobacterium sp.
TACGCCACACGCTCGGTTTCGGCGTCAGAGCGGTCTTGAGCTGGTCGCCCAACGCATCGACCTTCCCGCCCAACGCGTCCACTTTGGAATCCAAGCCGTCCACTTTCTCATCGAGTTTCGTGAGTTTGGATTCCACGTCCCTGATCCTCGTCTCATGGTCGTCGGTTTTGTGAAAAAGCGTGCGGTTCTGCTCCACCAGCTCCCCCACCGACTGGTAGAGTCCCGCCCAATCGAAATTGCCATTGATATCGGTCATGATGCGCCTCACGTCAGCGAATCTGGGAAGATGAAGGTTGTTTCACACTGACCCGCAAGCACGACGATAATCCAGCCAATACCAATCCGACACTCAGAAGCAGTGGCACATGCCGCAATAACGTAACCACCATAGTCATACCAATCATCCTATGCCAAAGGCCACGAGCCGGAAAGCACTAGATCCTGCGCGACCGACGATTCAGGACCCCATATCACGTGTCCATCAGGCTGCGCGACACATTCGAACCCGTACAGACCTACATGCATATTATCGGTTATCATCGTGCGGACTGATGGCCGGTAACCGACAGGTATTATCGCACCCATATCACTATTAGCATCCACTTTCCCGGCGCTCCTGATGATACCGCTAATATAGCCGATACCACCACGCTTGCAATATGACAATGCCGGATACCCATACTTGGGAGTAGGAGTGTAATACGTATTGTCAATAGGGCATACATGCCACACCGTAGGCGTGTAATCGATTGTGGAGGGTCCACCGCTGTCGCCGGAATCAGACGCAATCAATTGCATCGTCTTGCCACCGAAGTTAAAAGTGTCGGCGTAAATGTCAATCGCGCTACCACCGTTTGCCGCACTATTGTTCTTCATCTGCAACGTGGCATCGGTGCCACCGGGATTGTTCAGGATGATGTTAAGCCCGTTGAACCCATCATCATAGAGGGTGCCGTAAATCGTGAATACGGTGACTCCCTGAGAATTGACGCCGATGATCTGACCCTGATGAGTCTTCGGGTCTTCCACGATTTTAATCATGTCGCCGGATAGCGCGGTTTGAAACCCACCGGTAAAAGTCGGCGTAGCCCCATCACTGGGTACATTGACCGTCTCATTGCCGGTGGTGTCATACGCGCGGATGCCATCGGAGTCCACGATCACGCCGTTGCCGTTAGTCGTGTTGCCGACAGTAGACGACGTGCGGAAAAGACCGCTGGTGACGATGGCGGCGGCGAGGGACCCCACGTCGATGTCGTCGGATATGAGTTTGCGGACGAGGAGTTTGTTGAGCAGTGCGGTGGACGCGGTGATCTGATCGGCGGTCACCGCGCCGTTCGCGAGTTGTATGG
>CALNAE010000093.1 GCA_937874315.1 uncultured Bifidobacterium sp.
GATGGTTGTACTGATGGTTGCGGGGACGGTTGTACGGGTGGATTTTGTGTCGTTGCCTGTGCGGGAACGATACGTTCCGGCTGCGGGGCGATCTTGAATGCCGGAAACATGTCGACGTTGGTAACCAGCTTCAGCGCCGTGAGCAACGGGGCGTTCAATTCACCCTGAAGCGCCTGCTGAGTCGAGGTATTGGCGACGCACAGAACGATGGTGCTGCCGTACACCGCTTCCGGGATGACGGCTTCGAGCCAACCTTTTGCCCTGGACGTGATAGTGGAACTGTGCTGCAGCACAGCCAAGGCATCAGACCATATCCTCATCGCCTGTATGGCGGGGTCGGTCTGTTGTTCGGCCATCGTCGCCGTCCCCTTTCTTCATGCCGTGTTTGAAGGCATAGTCCCCCAACGATTACATAGGTACAGATGTCATGTTTACTCCGAATAGTCGAAGTTATCCACAGCGTAGCGTGTTGAAATGACTCGAATGTGAATAACATACGTGTAATTTGTGGATAACTTATGCCAGGTTTTCACTGGAATTCCAACGTTTTGAAGAGGTGAGACCCGTATGCGAATGATGGCAAGATTGTGAAAGAGACCGGCGGGTTTGACGAAATGTCAAGGATGAGAGTACCGTGATAGAGCTTGACTCATGAGGAGCCATGATTTTGCATGGCTAAAAACCGGGAGCGTTACGTATGAAGAGAACATTCCAACCGAACAATCGTCGGCGTCACATGAAGCACGGATTCCGTGTACGCATGCGGACACGTGCCGGCCGCGCGCTGATCAATCGTCGCCGTGCCAAGGGCCGCAAGTCCCTTTCTGCCTGAAACAACTAGCGCAACTAGTTAAGTCATAGGGACCGTGGAGCGGCTGAGGAATCACGGTGATTTTGTCGCCGTGTTACGGGGCCGCAAGAAAGTGACCTCGCGAGATCTCGTGGTGCATTACATGGTGCGTCACGAGATGGGCGGAGCCGTAGGCCCAGCGGTCTTTCGGGCGCTGGGCCTGGCGGTGTCGAAGGCAGTCGGCCACGCGGTGGTTCGTAATACCGTGAAACGCCGTTTTCGAGTCCTCGCACGCGACAACGAGAGTCTGCTGCCTCCGCAATGCTTCATAGTCATGCGGGCAAAGCCGAGCGCCGCGAATGCGACGTTTCAGAATCTCGACGATCAGGTGAAGCGTTGCTTCGGCGATATTGAGGTGCGATACCGGTCGAGTGCCGGTACGCCTATCGGTGCCGGAGGAGCGTGATGGCTGGTTCGCGGAGCGCTCGAATACTGCGCGGTTCAATACGTTGGTATCAACGGCACATCTCCGCCAATACCGCGCCATGTTGCCGTTACTACCCGACGTGTTCGAACTATGCCTATCAGGCGATCGAACGGTTCGGTGCCTTACGTGGAACGGTGCTTGCGGTGTTGCGGCTTCTTCGATGCAGGCCGTGGAGTCTCGGCGGTATAGATGATGTTCCTCAACGCTTTTCAGTTTTTTATCGGTTCTCTTGGTCCAAAGCCCATGAGGAACCACGCCTGACGCCACTGGCCTGGGATGCAACGGAGACAAAGGAGACGGCCTCATAATGAATCAGAATCAGTTCGTGCTCGATAAGGGCTTTTTCGGATGGTTCTACAGACTGCTCACCCCCGGTGAGTGGTTGATGACCCATATCCTTAATCTGTTCCACAAGTTCTTGGTTCTTGTCGGCATGCCTTCCATCGGCGTATCCTGGATACTCTCGATTGTGCTTCTTGTGATATTGGTCCATGCGTGCATCCTGCCGTTGTTCATTCGGCAGATGAAGTCCATGCGTAAAATGCAGGCGCTTCAGCCGAAGATGCAGCACATTCAGCAGAAATACAAAGGGAAGAACGATCCTGCCAGTAAAGAGGCCATGAGCCGTGAGATGACCAAGCTGTACCAGGACAATCATGCGAATCCCGCCGGATCGTGTTTGCCGATGCTGATTCAGGGCCCGGTCTTTATGTGCATGTTCTATACGCTGTCGGTTATTCCCTACATCGCTCGCGGTCAACACGCTGCCCTCGGAGCCTTCGATCGGGCAACGGCCGAGAATTTCTCGGCAACAACGATGTTCGGCCTTCGGGTTACGACGAATTTTAACGAGGCCGATACTTCCGGCAAAATTCTTATCGGCATATTCATCGTGTTGATGTGTGCGGCCATGTGGTACATGCAATTCAACAACATGCGCAAGAACCTGCCACGTGCGCAGATGGAAGGCCAGCAGTACAAGGTGCAGCAGGCGATGACCTGGGTGTTCCCGCTGATGTATATCTTCTCCGGTATCACCTTCCCGTTTGCCGTATTGGTCTATTGGCTTTCCAACAACGTGTTGAGCATGCTCCGGTCCTTGTGGCAGGTCTATGCGCTGCCCACGCCCGGATCTCCGGCCGCGGAGGAGAAAGAGCTCCGCGATTATAGGCGTGAGAACGAGCGGCGTAAGGCTTCGGGTGAGATTTCACTCGAGGAAGAGGAATTGGTTAAGGCGAAAGAGGCTGCCGAGCGTCGTGAGACCGAAGGCTTTCAGCGGCAACAGCCCCAGCGTAAGCGTCGTCGAAAATGAGTGGGCATTGCAGGTGCAACGCGACTGATATATGGTATTCCGAAGTTGCAGGCGCCGGATTGCGCGGTCAAGGTCGCATACGTTAGCCATGAACGATACACTAACAAACAGTGGGTCCCGAACAGCACGGTAAAAGGAGTTCCTATGACGCAAGAAGAACCGAAAACGGTCGAACAGCTCAATGACGAGGCTGATATCGCAGCTGATTATCTTGAGGGGCTGCTCGATATCGCCGATTACGACGGTGATATCGAGATGGGCATCCGTAATAATCGACCGGCGGTGCAGATCGTCGCCGATGACGACGAGGACATCAAGCACCTTATCGGGCACAACGGTGAAGTGGTAGATGCGTTGCAGCAATTAACCCGTCTTGCGGTGCAGCAGAAGACTGGAGAGCGTTCGCATCTGATCGTCGACGTAGACGGATATCTTAAACGCAAGCGCCAGCATCTACGAGATTTGGCTCTGGATGCCGTCGATGATGTTCGTGAGAATGGTGAATCTGTGAGTTTGGATCCCATGAATTCTTTCGAACGCAAGGTCGTGCATGATCTTGTGCGTGAGGAGGGGTTCAAGTCCCGTTCGCATGGTGAAGAGCCACATCGGTACGTTACCGTTTATCCTAAGGTATCGGCGGACGACGAATCTGCGCAATCAGCGGAAGATCTGGAA
>CALNAE010000094.1 GCA_937874315.1 uncultured Bifidobacterium sp.
ACGGATCAGCACACTGACGTCACAGGTGCTCGCGCAACCCGCGCAGACGATCCACGGTAATCGACTTGCCGATGATCTCCATGGATTCGAAGAGCGGCGGTGAGACGCGACGCCCGGAAACGGCCACGCGCACCGGCCCAAACGCCAGACGCGGCTTATAACCACCATCATCCACTAGGGTCTTGTTCAACAGCTCATGCAACCGCTCCGCATGCCAATCGGCTTCACCGACCTCGGCGAGCGCGGCGACGGCCCTGTCCAGCACGTCCGCGGCGGATGTCTTGAGCTGCTTGCGTGCGTCGGCCTCGGGCTCGATGTAGTGGTCCTCGCTCAGCAGGCTCGCGACCATGCCGGTCACCTCTCCCAGCAGCCGCACGCGCGGCTGGACCAGCGGCGCGGCACCGGCGAGCACCGTGCGTTCACGATCGGTGAGGGCATCCCAAGAATCGGCGGAGACGACGCCGTCGCGGTGCAGGTAGGGTACCGAGCGGTTGAGGAAGTCCTGCGGTTCGAGCATACGAATGTGTTCGGCGTTGATGGAGATGGCCTTGTCGATGTCGAAATGCGCGGGATTCGCCTTGACGTCACGCACGTCAAAGTGCTCGATCATCTCGTCCATGGAGAAGACGTCGCGGTCCGGGGCAATGGACCAGCCCAACAGCGCCAGATAGTTGAGCAGACCCTCGGGGATGAAACCGTGGTCACGATGCAGGAACAGGTTCGACTCGGGGTCACGCTTCGACAGCTTCTTCTTGCCGGCACCCATGACATAGGGCATGTGGCCGAACAACGGCATCTCCTTGGCGATGCCCAGTTTCATCAGATAGCGGTACAACACGATCTGCCGGGGCGTGGAGCTCAGGAGATCTTCGCCGCGCAGCACGACGTTGATGCGCATCATGGCATCGTCGACGGGATTGGTCAGCGTGTAGAGCGGATCGCCGTTCGGGCGCACGATCACATAGTCCGGCACCGAGCCGGCCTTGAACTCGATGCGGCCGCGGATAAGATCGTCGAAGGCGACGTCCTCGTCGGGCATGCGGATGCGCAGCGCGGGCTTGCGTCCCTCCGCTCGCAGCGCGGCCTTCTGCTCCTCGCTCAGATCGCGGTCATAGCCGTCATAGCCGAAGGCCTTCGGCCGGCCGGCCGCGACGTTGCGCGCCTCGATCTCCTCGCTGGTCGAATAGGATTCATAGGCGTAACCGGCCTTGAGCAGCCGTGCGGCGACGTCCGCATAGATGTCGTTGCGCTCCGACTGACGATACGGACCGTCGGGCCCACCGACCTCCACACCCTCGTCCCAGTCGATACCCAACCAGTGCAGGGCATCGAGAATCTGGTCATAACTTTCCTCGCTGTCGCGCTGTTGATCGGTGTCCTCGATGCGGAACACGAAGGTGCCATGGGTGTGCCGCGCCTCGGCCCAGTTGAACAGCGCCGTGCGGACCATGCCCACATGGGGGGTTCCGGTCGGAGAGGGGCAGAAACGAACGCGGACATCATGCGGTAGTTCAGGTGTGTCGACCTGTGTTTTTTCGTCTTGAGTCATAGGCCCTATTGTGCCGCGCAACTCGGACGTGGCCCACATCCCAACCGACATGGCCCACATCCCGACCGGCATATCGACATGGCGACATGCGGCGCTATACTCGTCCATGTTCGCGTGGTTGGTGGCAGCAGCCGCGCATGGCATTGAAGACTCCATCCGTTTCTTCGTCGTGGAACCGACGGGAAAACGGGCCCGGTTCGATGCGTCACGCGGACTCCTCACCTTTCCGTTCTGTCGCATGGAACCCATGATTTCGCGCATACCGCGAAGACAAGGTGAATATCGTGCAACGATCACTCAGGCACAGTACCCATACCAACGTCCTACGCACCGTACTCGCGGCGTTGGGAGCGGCGGCATTCCTCATCTCGGCGGGCGGCTGCGGCACGTCTCACGCGTCCTCCGGCACCGACGGCACGCAGAAAATGTCATTCATGCTCGACTGGACGCCGAATACGAATCATATCGGGCTCTATGTCGCCCAACAGCTGGGATACTTCAAACAGGCCGGCGTAGACGTGAATATTCTGCCAACCGCCCAGGCGGGAGCGGAGACCAGCGTCGAGAACGGCATCGCGGACGCCGGTTTCACCACGCTGAGCAACGTCGCGGCTTTCAACGCGAAGGGTGCCAACCTGAAATTCGTCTTCGACCTGACGCAAAAGCCCATCGCCCGCTGGTGCGCACTGGCCAGCCGCAAGGACATCGTCACCCCCAAGGACCTGTCCGGCAAGACCTTCGTCAGCTTCGGTTCGGCCGAGCAAAACGCGGTGGTGGCGCAGATGATCAAATACGCCGGAGGAACAGGCAAGTTCTCCACGGCCACGGCCGGGACCAATACCTTCGCCACTCTGACCAGCGGCAAGGGCGATTTCGGTGGTTTCTACGCCAACTGGGAGGAGGTGGAGAGCAAGCTCGACGGACCGGCGCTGCACTGCTTCGTGGC
>CALNAE010000095.1 GCA_937874315.1 uncultured Bifidobacterium sp.
GCGGATAGGGCGAGATTCGAACTCGCGGTGGGTTGCCCCACAACGGTTTTCAAGACCGTCTCCTTAGGCCGCTCGGACACCTATCCACGTGCGACTCATCGAAGGGAATCAACCCTCATGAACACACAAACCGCAATTATATCAGTCATCCCGCCATCGAGAAACTCTGGCGTGGCAACCATCGCCGTAACGAACCAGACAACCGGACAGCATCAGACAGCTGCCGGGACAACCGGTCGACGGTATCACCACTGCCGAAAACGGGGCTGCGGGACGGCTATGCCTCCCAGGCGGTCGGCTCGATGACCTCACGTCCACCCATATAGGCGCGCATGGCCTTCGGGATTTCGATCGACCCGTCGGGCTGCTGATGGTTCTCCATGATGGCGACCAGCCAACGCGTCGTCGCCAAGGTGCCATTCAGCGTCGAAACCGGGCGAGTGCCGCCGTCGTCCAACCGTTCACGGATATTGAGGCGCCGCGCCTGATACTCGGTGCAGTTCGACGTCGAGGTGAGCTCGCGATAGCGTCCCTGAGTCGGCACCCATGCCTCATTGTCGAATTTGCGCGCGGCGGATGCGCCCAGATCACCGGCGGCGGTGTCGATGGTACGGTATGGCACCTCGACCTTCGCGAGCATCTCCTCCTCCATGGCGAGGAGCTTCTGATGCATCGCGCGGGAATCCTCCTGCTTGCAGTAGACGAACATCTCGACCTTGTCGAACTGATGCACGCGAATGATGCCGCTGGTGTCCTTACCAGCAGCTCCGGCCTCGCGTCGGTAGCAGCTGGACCAGCCGGTATACTTCAGCGGGCCCTTGCTCAGATCCAGAATCTCGTTCTCGTGCATGCCTGCGAGCGCGACCTCGGAGGTGCCGACCAGATACTGATCGTCGGGTTCACGCAGTCGATAGATCTCATCGGCGTGGGAATTGAGGAAGCCGGTACCCGCCATGACCTCGGGACGCACCAGAGTCGGGGTTATGGCCAGCGTGAATCCCTCGGACTCGGCCTGGTCGACGGCCATGGTGAGCATGGCGATCTGCAGACGGGCGACCGCGCCGCGCAGGAAGTAGAACCGCGAGCCAGAGACCTTGGCCCCGCGGCGCATGTCGATGCCCGCGACTCCGACGCCCAGCGCCAGGTGATCCTTGGGTTCGAAGCCCTCGGCCGCGAAGTCTCGAATTTGCCCTACCTTCTTGACGACCACATAGTCGTCTTCCCCGCCTTCCGGCGCCTCGGGCTCGACGATATTGGACAACTGCCACATCGCCTTCGTGTATTCCTCGCCGGCGCCGTCCGCAGCGGACTTGCAGTCAGCAACCTGCTTCGCGAGCTCTTTGGTCTGAGCGATCAACGCCGACTTCTCCTCGGCGGGCGCTGCGGCGACCTTCTTGCCCATCGCCTTCTGCTGCGAACGAGACTCCTCGAATTCCTTCAGCAGGCTTCGCCGCGTCTCATCGGCGCGCAACACCTCATCGACGAGCTCTACCGACTCGCCGCGTTTGCGCTGGGATTCCTTCACAATATCCGCATGGTCACGGATGAACTGGATATCAAGCATGGTCCCTAGCGTAATGCCGCAAGCAGACACACCACCGTCGGTCCGGTGCAACGAAGCCGCGTATCTCATATGCGCCGACTTCGTGCAGAAATCGTCGATGTTCACCCACAGTACGGCGCAGAGTACGGGTACCGCGCACAATGGTCAGTATGCCTCGTACTCTGCTCATCGTCGTTCTAGCGATCATCGGTATCTCGGTGATGATACTTTGTGCGACGTCGTGCATTCGATGGGTACGTCGGCGGCATATCACCATGCTGGTCCGTTCGCGTGACGATGACCAAGTGAAGTATGCCTTCATCATCAATCCTTCGAAGCCTCAGGCGAAACGGATCCGGGCGAGAATCGAGCAATTCTGCGAAATACACGGGTTGCAACACGAATTTATCGAGACCCGAATCGATAAAAGCGGACGGGTTTGCGCACAGGAAGCGCTGGCGGGAGGAGCCGATGTACTAGTCGCGGTCGGAGGCGACGGCACCGTGCGCACCGTCGCCAGCGCCGTCTCGGGCACCGGCCATGCCATGGGCATCATTCCCATCGGCACCGGCAACCTCTTCGCCCGCAACATGGATATTCCGGTGGACGATGTCGACGCCGCGCTCTCGGTGGCCACATCTCACGGTTCGCGGATGGTCGATATGGGCAGGCTCTCCATTCTTGATCGCGAAGGGGAGGATCATGCCCACGCATTCCTCATCATCGCCGGGATCGGTTTCGACGCCTTGATGATCGACGGCACCGATCCGCAGCTGAAGAAGAACATCAGTTGGCTGGCGTATTTCGTCAGTGCCATGGGTCACCTGTTCGCACCCAAATATCACGGCACCGTCAAACTCACGAGCGAGGATGGCGGCGTCCACACCTCGCGTGACGTCGGATTCCGCACGTTTCTCGCCGGCAATTGCGGGAGAATCCCGGTTCTTTCGCTGATGCCGGAAGCAATTTCGGACGACGGCCTACTCGACTTCGAACTCATCGACACTTCGGGTGGCATCATCGGCTGGGCGAACCTTTTCGGCGACGTCGTTCACCAGACGATCATCGGCAAGGCTCAGCAGAGTCCATTGTCCACCAATTCGATCATCGACCAGATCCAAGGCTCGGATGCCGAAATCACGCTCAAGCACAAGGCCCTGGCCCAGGTCGACGGCGACATGCTGGGCGAAACCAGCCATATTCGGTTCAGCGTCGACAAGCAGGCGCTGTGCGTACGCGTGCCGGCAGGAACGGACACATCGGTAATCCTGCCGTTGCAATAGCCAAGAGTCTCCGGCATCTCCTCGCCCCTCTCGCCATCCACCCGTCGCTCGGTCACCATCACAACCGGCACCGCCGCTGCCAACGCCGCCATGCAGACCACCGTATCCCACCGATCTGGGCGATCGTCACACGCATCGAACACGAATCGACGGTTAACCATCACCGTAATACCGGCTAAATCCGTGTAATACCGGCTAAATCCGTTGCCGACTGCGATTTCTTCACGTGCTTGTGCCCATGGCGTGGCAAAATGGAATCATGGTAGCAACAAACGCGGGAATGCCCGCAACCCCAGCAGATCTCATTGATGTCGACGAGGTCATCGGCAAGTATTACGACGATGTTCCCGATCCTTCCAACCCCGAACAACGCGTCATCTTCGGCACCTCGGGACACCGCGGGTCGTCGCTCAAGACCTCGTTCAACGAGGCTCATATCGTCGCCATCTCGCAGGCCATCGCCGAATACCGCAAACGCGCCGGCGTGACCGGACCACTGTACATCGGGCGCGACACCCACGCCCTCTCCGGTCCCGCCGAGAAAACGGCCATCGAGGTCCTCGTGGCAAACGGCGTGCACGTTCGCATCGACTCACGCGACGACTACGTCCCCACACCGGTTATCTCACAGGCGATCCTGACCCACAATCGCGCGGCCGACGGCTCCCAGCGGTTCACCGGCGATGGGCTGGCCGACGGCATCGTCGTCACCCCGTCGCATAACCCACCCACCGACGGCGGATTCAAATATGATCCCGTTACCGGCGGCCCCGCCCCGGCCGACGTGACCAACGCCATCGCTAATCGCGCCAATGAATTACTCGGCTCCTACCGTTCCGTCGCACGCGTACCCTACGAGCAGGCCATCGCATCCAGTCTCGTGGAGCGCTTCGATTACCGCGAACACTACGTCGCCGACCTCGGTGCAGTCATCGATTTCGATGCGATCCGCTCCTCGGGCGTCCGGCTCGGCATCGATCCGCTCGGCGGCGCCTCGGTCAATTACTGGCCGTTGATCAATGAACGGTATGGGCTCAATATCGGCGTGGTTCGTCCAAAGGTCGATCCGACCTGGCGGTTCATGACCATCGATCACGACGGCAAGATTCGCATGGATCCAAGTTCGCCTTACGCCATGAAAGGTCTGGTCGACGAACTCAACGCCGGCGCCTGGGACAAATACGATCTGGTCGGCGGCACCGATCCGGATGCCGATCGACACGGCATCGTGTGCCCCGACTGGGGTGTCATGAATCCCAACCACTACATCGCTGTATGCGTGGAGTATCTGTTCGGCGGTCACCGCCCGGGCTGGCCGAAGGGCACCGGCATCGGCAAGACGCTGGTCTCTTCGAGCCTGATCGATCGCGTCGCGACATCGATCAACGCCAAGCTTGTCGAGGTTCCCGTGGGCTTCAAATGGTTCGTCGACCCGCTGTTCAGCGGCGAGGTGGCGTTCGGCGGCGAGGAGAGTTCGGGCATGAGCTTCCTACGCAGGGACGGCCATGTTTGGACCACCGATAAGGATGGCTTGATTCCGGATCTGCTCGCGGCCGAGATCACGGCGAACACCGGCAAGAACCCCGCACAGCTGCATCAGGAGCAGGTGCAACGGTTCGGCGAAAGCTGGTACCGTCGCGTCGATACGCCGACGACCTTGGAACAGAAGCAGAAATTCGCCTCGCTCAACGGCGATGACGTCGCCGCGCAGACGCTGGGAGACGAGCCGATCATCGCCAAACTCACCGAGGCGCCGGGCAACCATGCACCCATCGGCGGACTCAAGGTGACGACGAAGAACAATTGGTTCGCGGCCCGCCCTTCCGGCACCGAAAACATCTACAAGGTCTATGCCGAGTCCTTCGTTTCTCCCGAGATCCTGGACAGGGTGTTGGATGAGGCGACCGTCGTCGTGGATAAGGCGTTGGGCGAGTAACCATAGATCGACGAGCCCTTAACACCGATTCCGGTGAAGGGCTCGGGAAACGGCGATAGCCGGTCAGGGGTCGTGATCGAGACGTTTCTCGGTCGCGACCCTTACAATGATGGGCATGACCATAACCGTTTCGACAGATGGAAGTGCGCTCGGCAACCCAAACGGTCCCATGGGGTGGGCCTGGGCCGACCATGATAACGCCACGGCACACCATGCAGGACACGAGCACGATGGGGATTGCGACGCGGGCGGCGCCACGAACGGCACCAACCAGATCGGTGAGCTGTGCGCCGTGCTCGAGGCGTTGCGTTCGCATCCCGGCGAGGAAGATCTGCTCATCGAGACCGATTCGCAGTACGCCATCAACTGCTCCACGAAGTGGGTGCACGGGTGGAAGAAGAACGGGTGGAAGAACGCGCAGAAGAAACCCGTGAAGAACGCACCCCTGATCAAGGCCATCGATGCGGAGATCTCGCGGCGCCCCGGTCCGGTGCGATTCAAGTGGGTGAAAGGACACGCCGGCAACCCCGGCAATGAGAAGGTGGACGATCTCGCCCATACCTATTCCGGCGACGCGCGCAGCGGCGTCAAGGACGGCTATCTGCCCTTGGAGGGATGGCAGTCTCTGCTGGCCTCACCGTACGCCAAAGGCGTCGATATCCCCTCGGACGCGCAGCTGCTTATCGATGGCGCGATCACCGCGGAGCAGTATCATCTCGGCCGCGGCGTCTCGTCACCGTCCATACCCGTTATGTCGCACAAGCCATCATCCACGTCTCAGCCCATGTCTCAACAGACCGCCGGCGCGGTATCGGAGGACGAATCGGGCACCGCTCACGACGAATCTGCCACCGTCGCCTCAGCCGTCGACACCCAAGCCGCGAGCGGCACCGAGCCGGTGGACGCAACACAATCTGCCGCATCGCCGTCTGCCGCAACCACCGTCGAACCGACCAAAACCGCGTCAGCCGGCTTACAGCCAACCGCCAGCCGATCACCGGTACGCGCCGCTGCCGGGCGCTCGGCTCAAGGCCTCACGGTCAGCGGCACGTTGCGCTTCTCTCCCCCGCCATCGAGCAGCTCGAGCTATGACGGCCGGCCTCGACTGGTCCGGGGATTCATCGCCGTCGAAGGATATGTCGAGGGCAACGGCGATATTCACATCGACCGTGCGCCGTTCACCGTACAGGGATGAGCGTGCGAGAAGATTCGAGTCTTTCCCGGCGCCGAACTGATATCGGCTAAGATGGAACGGGCTTGACAAAATGGAGTCCCATTGATGTAAGGAGCGATATGGATAAGGCACAGCAGGATGCGTTGAAAAAGGCGGCCGGCATCGAAGCCGCCAAACTCATCGAGAATGGTATGACCGCTGGTCTGGGCACCGGTTCCACGGTGCGATTCCTCGTCGACGAGCTGGGACGCCGCGTGAGCGAGGAAGGACTGCGATTCACCGGGGTCACCACGTCACGGCGCACGCAGGAACAGGCGGAAGGGTACGGCATTCACATCGTCAATATCGATGACGTGGATCATATCGACGTGACCATCGACGGCGCGGATGAGGTCGACAAGAACTTCAACGGCATCAAGGGCGGCGGGGCAGCTTTGCTGTGGGAAAAGATCGTGGCGATCAATTCGGACCGCATCGTCTGGATCGTCGACGAGTCGAAGGTCGTCGACACCATCGGCAGGTTCCCGCTTCCCGTTGAGGTGATCCCCTTCGGAGCCGGGCACGTCATCAAGAAGTTCGAAGTCAAGGGTTACAAACCGGTGCTGCGGATGGCCGCCGACGGCAAGCCTGTGCGCACGGACGAAAACAACTATGTTGTCGATCTGCATCTCGAGCGCATCGATCATCCGCAGGATCTCGCGCAGGACCTCATCACCACCGTAGGCGTCGTGGAGCATGGACTGTTCCTCAATATGGTCGACAAAGTCATCGTCGGGGATCCCAACGGCCCACGCGTTCTGACCAATTCGAATAAGTAGCGCGGTCACCTGCCGATAGCCGATAGCCAATAGCCGGATGACACCACAGTCAAGCGGCCCGCGGCCGACACCGACGATCGACGTGGTCGTCGTATCCGAGGCTCTCACTTCGGCGACGAGCTCGACGCCGAAGTAGACGGATGAGGGGCCGGCACCATGTCAGGTGCCGGCCCCTCATCCGTGCAACAGTGGCAACCGCGGCAACCGTCCTGCCGTGTAACCCTACATCCGTCCACGGAACCGCTGCGGTCGACGAGGTGGCGACCCCAGCCGACGGGGAATGGCGGGACCTGTCCGAGCGCGCACGGCGCGGACGTCATCGGATCAATTCAACGCCTCAACGGCCTTGCGGGCGGCTTCGTAATCCGGCTCGTCGTGGACGTCCGGTACCTGCTGAATATACGTCACCACGCCGGCGGCGTTGGCCACCACGACGGAACGCGACAACAGTCCCTTCAGGGGACCGTCGACCATCGTGACGCCGAAATCCTTGCCGAAGGAGGACCGGAACGCGGAACCGACCACGACGTTCTTGATGCCTTCCGCACCGCAGAAACGCCCTTGTGCGAAGGGAAGATCCTCGGACACGCAAACGATCACCGTATTGTCGAGATCCTGGGCAATGGCGTTGAATTTACGCACCGACATCGAACACACATCGGTGTCCACCGAGGGAAAGATGTTGAGCACTACGGTTTTCCCCGCGAATATCGAGGAATCGATGTCGTTGAGCTCCGGATCCGCGATGGTGAACGCGGGAAGTTTCGCGCCCACGGCAGGAAGTGCTCCAATGGTATGAACGGGTTCTGCACCCACGAGAATGTTTGTCATAGCAACCATCATGGCACATCAGCCAGTCCGGCACCAGGGAGAAGCCGCGTTTCAGGCGAGAGCAAAATCAAACACGAAATCCGAACACAAAGGCCTGCCCCGACCCGAACGGTCGAAGACAGGCCTTGTCCCCATCTGATTCCATCGGAGATTCATCCTGTGCATGCCATGGCATGCGACGGGGACGATCGATTGGCTTCTGGGTTTCAGCTATGCTGAGCGGTACGCTACTTGCGCTGATGACGAGTCTTACGAAGCATTTTGCGGTGCTTCTTCTTGCTCATCCGCTTGCGACGCTTCTTGATGACAGAACCCATCTGAAGCCTCCATTCCTTGCTTGAAAGTTTGCAACTTGCCCAATACTACACTGCTTCGCCGACTTTCGATACCGCGTGCCTTACCGCGCCGAACCCGGCTCAGCTCGGGCTACAGCGGGAATTTCTGATAGAACCGTTCAAGAGCCGCCTTCGCGCCCTTGGCCTGGAAAACTACCGTGTCGTTCTGCCACACCGCGATTGCCTTGCCGGCATCGCTATCGTCGGATTTCACCAAGTAGCTACCGGTGGTGTTGCCAGATACCTTGACGTTGCCGGAACCGAGCTCCGCGCCCTTCATGTTGCCTGTCAGGGCATCGAATTGCTGCTTCGCGGAATCTTTCGACGACCATTGCCCCACTACGAGCGTGATGTTCTTGGCGTCATCACCGGTCGAATAGGTTACGGTGTATTCCTCGATCGGCGAGGCGCCGGTCCAATCGGCGCTGGGAACCGCCTCAGTTCGAGCGAAGTTCAGGACGCTGTCCGGCATGGCCTTGAGCAATTCACTCGCGTCGCTGGAAAGGTCCTTCGCCTTGATCGACGGCGTGGTGGGTTCCGACGTGCTTTTGGGCTCCGTGGATTGGTGCACGGTAGTGGATTTGCTCAGCGCCCATCCCGGCCAGACAAACGCCGAAACGAACGCCAACGCGATCACAAGCGCGGCGGCCACGACGACGACGGTGATTCTGGTATGCGAGGATTGACTTTTCGACATGGTTCTGATTATGGCACAGCGGATTGACGCTCCATCACATCTTCGTTCTCATTCCTGCGTTGTGGCGGTACACGCGTGTGGAGCGGTCAGCAGCCGATGTCTGGAAAGTTCGGTAGCGTCGGAGGCATGGCAAAGAGCATGACGCACTTCGTATGCACCGAATGCGGGTGGAGCGGCCCCAAATGGTACGGTCGCTGCCCAGAATGTGGACAGTGGGGCACGGTCGAGGAGTTCCACGAATCGCGTCTTACCGGTACCGGACACACGACGTCGCATAGCAGGATCTCTCATACCGCCGCGGCGGCCACCGCCGCGACCGCGCTGCCCATCACGCAGGTCGGCGACGACGACGCCGCACGAATCTCGACCGGTTTCGAGGAATTCGACCGCGTACTGGGCGGAGGCATCGTGGCCGGTTCGGTGGTTTTGGTCGCAGGAGAGCCCGGCATAGGAAAATCCACGATATTGCTTGAAACGGCGGGCAATGTCGCGCGCAATCACCCACAGCAGTCGGTGCTCTATGTATCCGGCGAGGAATCACAGGCCCAGGTGCGCATGCGCGCTTCGCGCATCGACGCGCTGGAGCAGAATCTGCTGTTGGCCGCCACAACCGATCTGTCGACGGCGCTGGGGCTCATCGAGCAGCAGCGCCCTGTGCTGGTTATCGTCGATTCCGCACAAACCGTCACTTCCCAAGACGTCGACGGCATCCCGGGAGGCTCCACTCAAGTGCGTGAAGTGGCGAGCGCACTCATCGACAGCGCGAAGACATCCGGCATCCCGGTTATTCTCGTCGGTCATGTCACCAAGGACGGCGCCATAGCCGGGCCACGGACATTGGAGCATCTCGTCGATGTGGTCTGTCAATTCGAAGGCGATGCCCAGACCTCGCTGCGGCTATTGCACGCCGCGAAGAACCGTTTCGGTCCGACCGATGAGGTCGGGTGTTTCGACATGAGCGGCGAGGGCATTCAAGAGGTGCGCGACCCCTCGGGGCTGTTTCTCTCGGGCCGTGCAGACTCGGTGGAGGGCACCTGCGTGACCTTCACCTTGGACGGACACCGCAGCCTGCCCATCGAGGTCCAGGCACTGGTGACGAATTCGGTGCTGCCTGCGCCACGCCGCGCGACCAGCGGTATCGATGGGAACCGACTCGCCATGCTGTTGGCGGTGCTGTATCGACATGGCAAGGTGAATCTGCTGGCCAACGATGTATACGTATCGACCATCGCAGGCGGCTCTGCCAAGGAACCCGCATGCGATCTCTCCATCGTGGCGGCTCTGGCGAGCGCCGCCACGTCCAAACCGGTGCCACGCACCACCTGCGCCATCGGTGAGATCTCATTGACCGGACAGGTACGACCGGTTCCTCAGCTGGCTCATAGACTCGGCGAGGCGGCTCGACTCGGCTTCACCCGCGCCATCGTTCCCACCATGCGGTCCGACGCCAGACGACGCTCCTTCGGCGGTCTGGAACTCATCGAGGTGTCGACACTGCGTGACGCCCTGGATTCGTTCACCGTTCCTGCCGCGTCAGCGCCGTCGTCTCGTCGGACCAGCGCCGTAGCGCCCGCTTCAACGGTTCAACACCGTCGAAGGTGATTTGCGGGCTGAGGAACCGCGAGAATTCGACCCGCACCTTATGGCCATACAGTTCCAGCCAATCATCGGTGATCGCGTACGGCTCGATGACGCGTTCCCGCAGCCCGGTCTGTCTGCTGAACGTCGGCTTCGTGCCGATGGAGATGGCCGCCGGCCAACGCCACGGCGACCCCGACGCCATCCGGATATCATCATCAGGCGACCTGCCGGACGCGACGCCCACGCTCACGCCACTTTGCGCGGGGAACTGGGTGAGGTGATTCACCATGGCGTCGAGACCATGTTCGTCATACTCCCCCATGTCAACCAGCCAGCCCGCGTACACTCCGTCGACCGGCGTATAGCCTTCGATGCGCTGGTCAAGATTGGCGGTCGGGAATCCTATGGCTCTGCCTCGTTGCTCACCGTGGACCACCACGCCCTCGACGGCGTGACGCTGGCCGAGAACCTCATTGGCGGCCACGATGCATCCCTGCGACAACAGATAGCGCACATGCGTGGAACTCCATGCACGAATCTTTCGCGTTTGATGTTGTTTGCTCCATGCTCTGAATTCGGCTTTGCTCATCGACAGCTCCGGCGGTACCGGCTCGCCGGGCGCCGTCGGGGTCTGTCGGGTGATGTCCTGCGGCACCCGGACGTATCCGGGTCCAAGATCGTCGACCACATCCAGCTCGAATACGCCGGTCGCCTGAGCGAGAGCCTCGATGGCGTTGACATCGCCTGAACGATGTGCGCCCATCACGGCATCGGACCCCAACACCAGCGTTCGCATGCCAAGCTTGCCGACCAGCTGACCGAGGAAGAATCGGAAGGATTTCGCAGCGAACGCCAAATCATAATGAACCACAAGCACCTGATCCACACCCAGCTGACGCATGATTCGCAAGCGTTGATATACCGAGGTCAGCGCCTCGGCATCCGGGATGTCGCCAGGCAATTCCTCACCATCATGGTCCGCGGCATACCCGTGGACCAGGCCCGGACGCGGGTCGAACATGATCACCACGCTGTACGAACGCGTGGCTTTAGCTCGGGCCACCGTACGTTCCACCACGGCACGGTGGCCGCGGTGCATACCGTCGAAGCCTCCTACCGTCACCACCGATTTGCGTTCGGTGCTCAACGTCGGCCAATCGACCAAACCGGTGCCATCCGGTATCAATGTCGTGACATTCATAGTATTGCCTTATCTCCAGCTGCCGCGTCCACTGTAGCAGCACGCTCCTCGACGGGAAAGACCACGATGGGCTTCGCCTCGCCGCGTTCAACCGCCTCGAGTATGGCCACGACGTCATCGGTTCCCGCCACATAGGCGGCGGCGTTCTCGCCTATGGACGTATCGATGCGTCGACCGAACCGCAGATCACGTGCCTGCCGGGCGTCGACGGGCACCGTCGGCATGGTCAGTCGAACCGCCTCGATCATCGGGATGGCATGCGCGAGCAACGTCTCGGCATCCATATCGAGTACCGCCTTCGCCCGCGTCACCTCCTTCCCCGCTCGATCGCGATAGTGCCGCTCCTGCGTTTGAGCGTGAACGAGTCCAGGCCCATCGATGCCGAATCCACCCACTCTGGTCCGACGCAATCGTGTGAGATATCCGCCGACGCCCAGCAACCCGCCGAGGTCGCGAGCCAGCGCACGAATATAGGTTCCGGTCGAGCAGCCAACGACCACATCAAGGTCGATGCACGGACGGGATTCTTCCGCGATTCGTGCAACGCAGCGACGCATGTCGCGGATATCCCAGGATGAGACGGTGATCGGCCGCGAGGGCAGCTCGACATGCCGACCGGAACGCGCCAGATCGTATGCGCGTCTGCCTTCCACCTTAATGGCGGAATACGTGCTGGGCACCTGATCAAACGTTCCCAACAAATGCGCGTCTATGACATCCTGCACGCGCTGCACCGTAAGCGTGTCATCACACAATCGCCGTGACGACGGGAGAAAATCCCCTTCGGCGTCATCGGTGGTAGTCGACAATCCCAATCTGATCGTCGCCTCATACGTCTTGTCGTGCGCGACGACGGCATTGAGCAGCCGCGTCGCATGGCCGAAGCCGACGACCAGCACGCCCGTTGCCATCGGATCAAGGGTCCCCGCATGCCCCACGCGTTTGATATGCAGCAACGACCGCACCGCGGCGACGACGTCATGGCTGGTAACGCCTTTCGGCTTGTCCACCACCAGCAGACCCGATGCGTCACAGCGGGATCGTTGGCTCATTGGCCGTCCGTCGAATACAAGGCGGTGCCGTTGGCATCAGACCCACTCGAAGCAGCCCCATTTATCGGTTCTGTCTCACTCGGAGCAGACTCGCTCGAATCCGGCTCGTCATCGTGCCGATAGGGATCGGCATCGCCGGCATACCGGGCGTGGAGACGCGCCTGTGCAAGTTCCTCGTCGCGTCGATGGGCATCGACCAGAATGTCCTCGATCTCATGGGCCTCGCTGGGAACCTCGTCGTAGACGAAACGCAACTGCGGAGTCAGGCGCAGCCCGGCTTTCGCCCCCACGAGGGAGCGCAACCTACCGGCAGACTGGCGCAACGCCTGCTGGGCGCGCTGACGTTCGCCGTTCTCCTTGCCTTCCTCGCCGAACTGCGTCCAATATATCGTGGCGATCTGCAGATCGTTGGTGACACGCACCTCGGTGACGGTGACGCGAGCCAAACGTTTGTCGTGTAGCTGCCCCTCAACCGCAGTGGCGATGACACGTTGAATCAATGCAGCAATACGCGCTGCCCTTGGGTTGGTCCCAGCCATAGGAACCCCTTTCCTTCGACACCCACCCAACGAACTGGCAATGCCCGTCGGCCTGTGCGGTCGCGACGGGCAATATCAGATCGAGTGAGCGGATATGTCGGTTATGCTATTTCCGCTCGATTTCATGCATCTCGAAGGTCTCGATGACGTCACCCAGCTGAATATCGTTAAACGTACCCAGATTGATACCGGCCTCGAATCCTTCCTTGACCGACTGGACATCGTCCTTGAACCGACGCAACGAGGAAATCTCCAGATCGTTGACCGTGGCGACGCCCTCGCGCAGGATGCGCGCCTTGGTACCACGTTTCACCTCGCCGTCCTGTACCATGACGCCCGCGATGTTGCCAAACTTGGAGGAACGGAAGATCTCGCGAATCTCCGAATGCGAGGTGGTTACCTCTTCGAATTCAGGCTTGAGCATGCCCTTCAGCGCGGCCTCGATATCCTCGATGGCCTTGTAGATGATCGAGTAGTACTTGATCTCCACGCCTTCGCGCTCTGCCAAGTCGGCGACCTGACGGTTGGGACGCACGTTGAATCCGATGATCACGGCCTTATCGACCGTGGCAAGATTGACATCGTTCTGCGTGATGGCACCGACGCCACGGTGAATAACCTGAATGCCGACCTCGTCCGAAACGTCGATCTTCATCAAGGAGTCTTCCAATGCCTCGACCGAACCGGAGGAATCGCCCTTGATGACGATATTGAGCATGTCGACCTCGGACTTGGCGAACTGCTCCTTGAGTCCTTCGAGCGAGATGATCTTGCGGCGCTTTGCGAGCTGCGCGGCGCGCTCGGTGGCCTGTCGTTTCTCGGCTATCTGGCGCGCGGTGCGGTCATCGGAAGCGACCAGGAACAAGTCGCCTGCCGTCGGAACGGAGGTGAGGCCCAGGACCTGCACGGGAGCCGATGGGGCGGCGGAGTCCATCTCCTCGCCGTTCTCATCCATCATCGCGCGAACGCGTCCATAGGACGTGCCGGCCACAATGGCGTCTCCGACGTGCAGCGTACCGGACTGCACCAGCACCGTCGCGACGGCACCGCGACCCTTGTCGAGTCGCGCCTCGACGGTGGCGCCTCGCGCGTCGGTGTCGGGGTTGGCGCGCAAGTCCAGCTCCGCATCTGCGGTGAGCAGGACGGCTTCGAGAAGCTTGTCCACATTGGTGCCGAGCTTGGCCGAAATATCGACGAACATGGTGTTGCCGCCATACTCCTCGGGAACCAGTCCATACTCGGTGAGCTGGCCGCGGACCTTCTCCGGGTTCGCACCCTTGACATCGATCTTGTTGACCGCGACGACTATAGGTACATCCGCGGCCTGTGCGTGGTTGATGGCCTCGACCGTCTGGGGCATGACGCCATCATCCGCTGCGACTACCAGAATCGCGATGTCGGTCAGCTCCGCGCCTCGGGCGCGCATGGCCGTGAAGGCCTCATGCCCAGGGGTGTCGAGGAAGGTGATCTTACGGCGTTGATCCTCGAGGTTGACGGTGACCTGATACGCACCGATACGCTGCGTGATGCCGCCGGCCTCACGCTCAATCACATGCGTCTTGCGAATGGTGTCCAACAGACGCGTCTTACCATGATCCACATGGCCCATCACGGTGACGACCGGCGGACGAGGCTTAAGGTTTTCGCTGTTTTCAGCCTCTTCCTCATCGAGATTGATGTCAAACTGCTGCAGCAGTTCCTTGTCTTCCTCCTCGGCGGAAACGATTTTGATGTTCCAGCCGATTTCCTCACCAAGAATCTGGAACGTCGACTCGTCCAACGATTGAGTAGCGGTTGCCATCTCTCCCAAGTGGAAAAGCACCGTCACCAAAGCGGCGGGATTGACGTTGATCTTCTCTGCGAGATCGGACAACGTGGACCCCTGGCGCAGGCGCAGAACCTTCCCATTGCCCGCCGGAATACGCACGCCGCCGATAACCGGCGCTTTGATCTCTTCGAAATCATGACGCTTCGCCAGACGGTTCTTGCGAGCCTTCGAGGACTTGCCGCCCTGTCGTCCGAATGCACCTGCGGCACCGCCACGACCACGACCACGCGTGGGACCATTGGAAGTGCCGTTCGACGGCCCACCGGCACTCTGGAAGCCTGTGGTGTTCCCCCCGAAGCGGTTGTTTGTCGGATGTCCCTGGCCGCTGCTCTGACCCGGACGATTATGCCCCCACTGACCCGGACGAGCACCCTGACCGCCGCCCTGACCCGGACGACCGCGGAAACCGCCGCGGGACTGGCCGGGACGTCCTTTGCGGCCATTACCGACCGTGGGTCGCGCCATGGGGTGCGGACGCGGGATATCGCCTGGGGTGGGAGTATGCATCCCCTGCTTGCGACTGAATGGGTTGTTGCCTGGACGTGGGCCAGGAGCTGCATGGGTTTGGCCCGAAGCCGGGGTGGCGCCGTCCTGATGGCCATGCGCACCAGGGTTCGTCGGACGAGGTCCGCCGTTCCTAGATCGTGCGGGACCCTGCTGTCCGGGCGCGTTGTTGCGCCGTGATGATCCGCCGTGGCCGAATTGACCGGACTGACCAGAATGACCGGACTGACCGGGATGCGGTGCATCCTGACGGCGTTGACCATGCTGTCCCGGCGTCGCGGCGGCCGAATGGGGCGACATCGGGCGCGGGAACGCTTCGTGATCGTTGTCGGCATGCTGGCGGGTGGCGATGTGACGCTCATTATGCTGCTCGCCGTGTGCCTGATGATGCGCCGGACTATGGGGCGCCGACGGCCTTGCCTGAGGTCGCGCGGAAGTCGTAGCGCTGGGCTTCTTACCCGTCGCGGCGGTACCCGCCGACTGCGAAAATTCATTCTTCAGTCTGCGTACAACCGGTGTCTCAACCGTCGAGGAAGCCGATTTCACGAACTCCCCCATGTCCTTGAGCTTCTCAAGGACCGTTTTGCTATCGACGCCAAACGCCTTAGCCAATTCATATACGCGCTGTTTTGCCACTCAGTTTCTCCTATTTCTGCTGACCGCGCGCATATGCGCGATCACCCTTCGATAACGGCGAGCTTATCCTGTCTCATCGTGCGACCATGATCGTGTTACCTCGTCTCCATGCCGGTTTGCGTGCACACTGCGCACACGCATCCGTTCGTTCGGAACTCAGCATACTCGTGCCATTGGATTGTGCGCTACTGCGCGTCCCGATCCCCCGCACCCGGGTGGGCGGTCTCCTCGGTCGCCGGAGACTCCGACTGTCGGGACGTATCGGCCTGCTCCTTGGATAGCTGGGCATTTGCCGCTTCCTTCGCCGCGTGCGCCTCGCTCGACTCAATGCCGATCTTCCACCCGGTGAGTTTCGCCGCAAGCCGAGCATTCTGCCCCTCCTTGCCGATGGCGAGAGACAACTGATCGTCGTGGATGAAAGCGATGGCCGTCTTATTCTTCTCGCTGACCACCTGCACGCCGGTGGAGATCGCGGGAGACAACGCCGACGCGATGAACTGCGCCGAATCCTTCGACCAATCCACGATATCGATCTTTTCAGGACCAAGATTCTCCATCACCGCGCGAACACGCGCGCCCGCGGGCCCGATCAACGCACCCTTGGGGTTGACGCCCTCGGTATTGGCGTGTACTGCGATCTTCGTTCGCGCACCCGCCTCACGGGCTATGGCCATAATCGAAACCGCACCGGAAACCAACTCCGGCACCTCACGCTCGAACAACCGCCTGACGAGCTCCGGATGCGAACGCGACACTATGATCTCGGGCCCCTTGAGCCCGCGGGCGACATTTACGACATATACGCGCAGACGCTCGCCATGATGATAATGTTCGCCCGGAACCTGTTCACGGCGCGGCAGAATAGCCTCCACATCACCCACGGCGACATGCACATTCGCAGAATCATTGGCATCTTGCTGGACGATACCCGTGATGAGATTGCCCCGTTGACCCGAGAATGCACCGAATATCTTCTCATCCTCGGCATCACGGAACAACTGGCCAATGACCTGACGTGCGGTGGCCGCGGCAAGTCTACCGAAGCCATGCGGCGTGTCGTCATATTCCTCGCCAAGCTCGGGATAGGGATGGGGATTATCGGGCGTGGGCGCAACGGGTATTTCATCCCGAGCCCAAATCGTGAAGGTTCCCGCACGATCATCAAGCTCCACGCGCGCGTGTTTCGCCGCCTTGGGAGTCTTCAGATACGCCATGCGCAGCGCCTCTGCCAACGCGGCATCTACGGTCTCAGTGTCAATGCCCTGCCCAGCCGCCAGCTGGTGGATCCCCGTCAGGTCCAGTTCCATGATCCAAGGCCTCCTATGAAGTTATAGTCTGAGCGCTCTGCCCGTTCGGTCATATTCCATCGCTACTCTAGTGGTTTATGCAGACACGCAGCACCCCATCCCTCTTTCGTCGCAAGCCATTCCTACGGATGATCATCTCGGGATTGGCCGCGGCACTCAGCGTGACGCTGTCTGCTTGTTCGGCGCCCCGGCTGTCGGGACGTGCCGAATCCGAGCATCTTCAACAGAGTCCGTGCGAACAGGCCTACGGCTCGGCCACGTTGAACGACACGCGCGCCAAGGCAGGGCACCTAGTGGTGATGCGATATCTCTCCGCAGCGCAGGCGCAACGCCAGTGGCTGCTCGTCGCGGCCAACTGCTCACAGCGTTTCGCCGAGGGCAGCATCCATAGTGCCCAGAATGCGTTGATCCACCAGTCGCTCGCCAACCAGCTGGGCCAGGCCCTTGACAAAGCCGACACCGAATCGTCGTCTCTGGAGCAAGGCGACGTTGCGCACATTACGGGTTCCATACTGGCCGCCATGGCACTGGCGGAGGACCGTGCCGGATTCGCCGTCGAAACGATGGCCTCCAGACATATTCCGAATGCCTCGATATCCACAAGCGATGATTACAAGGCCGCGGCATCGCGGCTGATGTCGGCGTCGTCCGGCGCCAATGACCCACGGCAGAAAGTGTATGCGGTAGGCACCATACTCGCGCATCCGGCCGCCGTCGTCGACGCCCCTACTGGATTGCGGGCACCGACGCTGGCCGCCGTCGAAATCGATTGCGCAAGGGAAGAGATCACCGCGATAAACGGAGCAGACACGCATACGAACGCTGCGACGTCATCTTCTTCCACCGGATACAACGGCAGCCGGGAACGAGAGCGGGGTCTGCTGACCCTCGCCACACTAGTCAGCGGGCATGCCCTCACGGCGTTTGATGAAGGATATCCGTCCTTCGATCATGCGTTGTTCTCGTAGCTCGTACTATTCGAAGCCGCCGTCGCCGTCGACGTAACCGCTGCGAGTAACCGACGACTGAGCAATGCGACCATGGCGATGCTCAGCAATGCGCTTAGCAGGAAGGCCGTCGATTCACCGGCTGTCAGGACACCCATCGATTCGCCCATGGCGACGGCGCCTATGGGGACACCCAACTGCGCGCAGGTGCTCAGCGCGATTGGCCATGGCTGTCGGGAGACGACGCCGAGCCCATGGGCCACCATGGAGGCCACCGCGAGGCACACACCCAATACAATGGCTCGGGGGTCGGCCGCCAAGCTTCGTAGATCAAGCGAGCTACCGACCCAAACGAAGAACAACGGCTCGAAGAAACCCTGGGTCAGGGCGAAGGTCTGATTGGCCACACGGTGCGGCTCATGCGCCGCCGACATCGCCAGACCCATGGCGAATCCTGCAAGCATCACCGAAACATGCATCGATACGGCGATGGCCGCGAGCGCGAACAGCATGGTCAAAGTCATCCGCAGTTCAATGGCCAAGCCCCGTTCCTCACTGATTTCTCGGACACGATGCCAGTACCCGGTCCGACGCGCCCAGGTAAGAATCACACTGAATATGGCCGCCACGCCGAGCACGACTACCGCGCCCAAGGCCGCGGTTCCCGCTCGAGCAGGGTCGAGGACCAGTGGCAACACGATAATCGAGGAGGCATCGGCAACGGCCAGCTGCACCAGCATTTCCACCCCGGCCATGGTGTCGACCTTCGCTCCGCCCAACGCGGGCATGACGATGCTGGCCGAGGATGAAGCGATCACCACCGCATAGATGAGACCGTGACCCGTGTCGAACATCCACGCGACCAGCAATCCCAAGGGTATCGACAGGACCCCGATGGCCACCGCGCGGGACACGCCCGCGACAAGACCCGTCCTCATCTGGCTATTCCTCAATGGCACGTGCGTGCCCGCCACGAACATCACCAGCGCAAAACCTATCTGAGCCAGAAAGTCCAACACCGGATTATTCGCATGCAACAGCTCAAATCCAGCCGGGCCAAGCAACATGCCGACCACGAGCTCGCCGATCACAACCGGAACGTGCATGGTGTGGCTCAGACTGAGTACCGGTCCGAGCATGGCGACCGCACAGATCAGCGCGAGCAGGGCAAAGCTCATAGATCCACCACGACGCAGGGAATGTCGGTGTTTTCGTCGGTGCGGTAGCATGCGCAGACGCGGTGATACCCATCCGCGATCTGCAGCGGTCGGCTACGGCTGATATCGCCTCGTACCAGCAGAATCGGAGAAAGGGCCTGACCCGTGTGGATTTTCTCCAAGTCCGAGGCGACGTGCGGGTTCTTTTTGCCAAGCAGTGGCAGTCTCGCCGCGCGCAGGATATCCTTCGCTTTGTACAACGTAACGGTGCCGTGCCGCATGCGCTCGACCGTGGCCATGACGGCGTCGGCGGGCGCGAGCAGGGACAGATAGGACTGAGCCGCCGGATAATCATGCTCCTGCAAGGCTTGCCGCCATAGGACCCGGCCGGATGACTCGACCGCGCCGATCTTCTTCGATTGCCGGTCAGCTTCGATATCGGACCGCTTGATATGGGCCATGCTGTCTCCTCCGTATCGACTTGATAATCGCGATTATACTCGGCATCGAGCCACACGGCGATCGAAGAACAGGCATGAAAAAGGGCCCGGGGGTGGAATCCCAAGGCCCTAGCGGATGAGGCGAGATTCGAACTCGCGGAGGATTTCGTCCTCACACGCTTTCGAGGCGTGCTCCTTCGGCCGCTCGGACACTCATCCACATTGATTCGGTAACTGTTACGTCAACCGCAACCCTCACCAAAGCAACTGGTCAATTATGCACCACGGCGTTGACTTTGGCCAATCAGCGTGCCGCTCCAATGTGAAGACCGTCGCTCAGGATGCTGTGCTCAGGGATGAAATCCGCCGTTAGGGTGCTGTTCATGCGCCGAAACGTCCACGATCCGGCGTCATCGCATGTCAGGAACCGGGGAAGATACCGATACCTGGCATGCAACCGCGACACCGTACCCATGGGCGATGGCGATGGCGATGGAATGGCGATGGAATGAATATATCGCATCGATAACCATTGAACCACACTGACGCGCAGTTGGTTCGGCCCTAGAGCACCCCTCTTATGCAAACGATCCCCGGATCGAACCGGGCAGATTCGTCATCCGCCTTGACATCGTCCTGGCGATTTCAACGACTCGGTTACGGCAATGTGCGCCGGGCTCGTATGCTCTGGGCACGAATGGCGAGCATCTCGTCGGCGGGGTATCCGACATGTTCCAATGTCAGTCCGCAGGCCGGCGCAGGACCGATCGCCCCCTCTCGCTTGGCGAACCGAACCTTTTCGGCGAACCACTGCGGATCTCGTTTCCCCGTGCCGACCTGCAGGCATGCCTGCACCAGGCACCTGACCATATTGTGGGCAAAGGCGTCCGCTACGATCTGGAACCATATGGCACCGTCCGATTCTCGGGGGACGGCCCACTGCGATGTCTCTTCCCGTGGCGTATCTTCCCCCAACGTCACCTCTCGTGATGACTCTCCATCCAACGCATCGTCCTTCAACGCATCGTCCTTCAACGCA
>CALNAE010000096.1 GCA_937874315.1 uncultured Bifidobacterium sp.
TTGGCGAATGTGAGTCCGCTTTTGAGCTTCACGGTGAATTGCGTGCCGTCGCTGTTCCAAGTGCCATTATCGGCGGCGATGTCCGGGCTCAACTGGGATGTGTTGTAGTTCTGCGCATATAGGAATGGGTACACCTGTATCTCCACGGCATACGAACCGTTGTCGTACGATCCTGCCGGATCGATGCTGGTGATTTTATCGGTGGTGCCGATGGTTATCGTGGAGGCGCCCGAAGACGCGCCGGATCCACTTTTTACGCCGCCACAGGCAGCTAGCGATGCAACCGCGGCGATCGACGCGACAAGCGCGGTTATTCTAGAATGTCTCACTGGCCTTCACTTCTTTCTCTTCTATAAACAACCTGGTGCAATGCCCTGTTCCGTCGACAGAACAATGCGATCATGCAGCCATCTCGTGCAGGGAACGGCATCAACCGACGTCGAGACGTGTGGTGCACACTATCGATATCGAATGTTTCCGATTGATGGCACCGCTCATATATTGAGACGACGCCCGCCCGACCGATGTCATCGCCGAGCCGACGTTCCGTTGCGACGGTCATTGAGATCGATGGTTTGCGGGGCGTCCCGCATGCTTATCCCGATGCGGACACGTCGTCAGCAACACGCCGGATTGAATCTCTGAGTTAACGAGGTTAATATATATACGAAGTGCAGTTTCAATGTCGAGCGCGTGCGCGATCGGGGCGGAAAGGTCAATGGTGAAATGCAGCATATGACCTCTCAACGAACCGTGTCGGAGTCCAATCGTTCTCATATCCTCGAGCACCTGTATCGCAACGGCGTGTGTTCGCGCGCGCAAATCGCGCAGGCTCTGAATCTCACCCCCGCGGCGATCACCAAGATCACCGCACGACTCATCGACGCTCGCGTCATCGAGGAAACCGGTGGGATCGAAGGCAGGAAGAATCGCCGATCGATCGGCTTGACGCTCGATACCGACCGGTTTCATGTGATCAGCGTGAAATTCGCGCGCAGCATCGTCCAAATGGGCATCTTCGACCTCAACGGCGGCTGTCTTTCCTCCCAGACCCTGCCAACCGTGACCGACGAGACGATCGGCGAAACGCTGCAGGCCATTCGCACCAACATACAGACCTATCTCGAGCACGATGACTCGATTCTCGCCGTCGGCATGGCGGTACCGGGACCGTATCTGCGCGACGTCGGCCGAATCGCGGTCGTATCCTCCATGCAGGGCTGGCGAAAGATCAACTTCCTCCGCGAATTCGCCGACCGCTTTCGCGTGCCGGTGTTCGTCGAGCAGGACGCCCGCGCGGGCGTCCTGGCCCATTATCTCTTCGACTCCGTCAACACCTGCGACAACCTTGCCTACTATCTGGTGGGGGAAGGCGTCGGGCTGGGCGTGATGGAAAACGGCGAGCTCATCAACGGCTCACTCGGTGCGGCCACCGAAATCGGTCACATCAGCATCGACGTCAACGGTCGGCCGTGCGATTGCGGCAACGTCGGTTGTCTCGAACGATACTGTTCGGCGGTCGCGGTGCATGAGGAGATCGTCAAGCGTCGACTCGTCGCCCACGCGTCTTCCATGAATCACGCGCGGGCATGCACCGCACTCTTCGCGGGCGCACAGGACGGCGATCGACGTGCACAGGAGCTGGTCCAGGAAGTCGGACATTACATCGGATACGGCTGCGTCACCATCTTCAACGCATTCAATCCGCAACGCATCGTCATCGGCGACATCATGTCCCAGGGCGGCGCACGCCTGCTGACCGCGGTCCGCGAGGTGGTCAACCAACGCGCCATCCCGGAGTTGAACGACTCGACGACGATCGCCCTGTCTCATCTGTCCGCTGACGCCACCCTCGCAGGAGGGGCCGCAACGGCGATAATTCAGTTTTTGGAACATCCATCAACGTTCTTCGATGTGTCATAGGCATCGAACAGGTTGGTCCCAAAACAACAACTAGGAAAGGAACCCCAAATGTCCAAGCCAATCGTTCTCTCGTTGGGCGAACTCCTGTGGGACATGCTCCCCAGCGGCAAACGCGCGGGCGGTGCACCGGTAAACTTCGTCTATCATGCGGCGATGAACGGCGCCGACGGCTATGCCATCAGCGCCGTCGGACAAGATGATCTCGGCAATGAGCTCGTCGCCGAAACCGAAAAGTCCGGGGTGAAATCGATTATCCAGCGCAATGCATGGCCGACCAGCACCGTCGAGGTGTCGCTGAAAAACGGCATCCCCGAATACACCATCATCAAGGGAGTCGCATGGGATCACCTGCTGCTGACCCGTGAACTCATCGATCTGGTGGAGAAGGCCGACGCCGTCTGCTTCGGCACGCTGGCGCTGCGCTCCCCCGAAACCCATGACACCATTATCGAGCTGCTCAAGCACGCCAGGGCCGATGCCATGAAGTTCTTCGACATCAACCTACGCGGCGACCACTACTCCAAGGAGCTTATCCAGGAACTGCTGGGATATTCCACGGTCTTCAAACTCAACGACGCCGAGCTGCTGCTGCTGCGCGACATGTTCGACATCCGCGGGGCCTCGGACGACGAGGCGTGCCGCTGGTTCCTGAGCAAGTACGACCTCGATTACGTGGTGCTTACGGGAGGCTCGACCTTCAGCACCATTATCTCCAAGAACGGCGAAAGCTCTACGCTCGCCACCCCTCGCGTCGAGGTCACCGATACCGTCGGCGCCGGGGACTCGTTCTCGGGCACATTCACGGCAAAGATCCTCTCGGGGGCGACCTTGGAGCAGGCCCATAAGGCGGCCGTGAACACCGCGGCCTTCGTGTGCACCCAGAACGGCGCGTGGCCGGTGTATCCGAAGACCATGCCCGACTATCTTTCCATGGCCGCCGAATAGCGGGGAACCGAAGGTTCCGGGAGACCGCAGGCGTTCCGTCACGTCATATACGACGACGGAACGTCCGCAATCACTTCCCGATCCAATGACCTGGTGACGACGTTTGATATGTTGTCACCAGGTCATTGTCGTTGTCGAGCCGTTGTCGAGCCGTTGCCAAGCCGAGCGTCAGGAGAATACGAGTTCATGAGTACCAGAAAGCATACCGAGGAGACGTTGTTCGGGGCGCTGTTGACCATGGCAGCCGGCAGCATCGACGCCCATTCGTATCTGATGCACGGACAGGTGTTCGCAGGGTTGCAGACCGGAAATCTCATTCTGCTCGGGGTTCGCCTGGGCGAAGGCCAAATCGCGCAATCGTACCGATATCTCATCTCGATCGCGGCCTTCGTCTGCGGCACGATACTCATCCGCATCATTCAACGCGAGCATCGGCTTGGAGAGCATGAACCACTGAGACGGCGCATCATCCTTGGCTATGAGGCCATCATGCTGCTCATTATCGCGGCCATCGGCGGTTTTCTGCCTGACACCGCCGACATCGCGCTGCTCTCCTTCACCGCGGCGGCGGAGCTCCAGGAATTCCGGCGCCTCGAAGGAGCGCCCTTCACCCCCCTGATGATGACCGGCAATCTCCGGTCCCTCTCCGAAAGCGCCTATGATGCCATCGTCTATCACGAACGGACCGCGTGGCGTCGGCTGCGCGTCATGGCCGGCATCCTCGCCGGTTTCGCGTCGGGGGCCCTGCTGATGTCCATCATCACCCCCTACCTGCACAATGCCGGGCTGGCCATGCCCGCGGTAATCATCCTCGTCGCCATGTCGTTCGCCTTCCGCGACCATGACCCGAACGTCATGCACTGAAACGCACGCAGTCCACGAACGCGGACGCCGTGCACTGGCCCAGGCCAGCCGGCCACGCCGCGATATCGGAGCGTTCCCGGCGCCTGCATATGCCAGACGACTTGAGGCCAGGGCGAGGTAACTTGCATGTCAACGGCTATACTGGCGGTGTGATTCCCCATACTGGCAGCGTGATTCCCACCGCCACGCATGCCTCGAAACCCGCCACGAGATCTGCCACGAAGCGACGCTGGTCCTGGACGTTCTGGACAGTGCTCGCCTTGGTCGCGGTCTCCTGCGCCGCGGCGATCGCGTACCATCTCGTCAGCCCATCGTGGCGGCAGGCCGATATCAGCCACGCCCATATTTCCGTGCAGGGAACCTCATTGTTCTCCGCCAAACAGCTGAACGGGGCGGTGCAGGCCATTCTCGATACCAAACGTACCTTTCGAGGTTGTTCCATCGACAAGGTCGATTACAACGAAGCCCACTCTCAGGCCTCCTTACAAGAGGAACGGGACTCGATCAAGGACAACCCCGGCTCCGGCTCGGCGATATATAGCAGAGGCATAGCGCGATACGGCGAAACGCACATGGCGGTGTTCACCACCGATTTCACCTGTGACGCCGGTGTGGAAGGCTCAGGCCTGAATCCCGGCAAAACCACAGGCTGGAGCGATTATCTCGCCTACGACCCAACCAATGCAAAGGCCGATCACGGCTGGGTCTGGATAGACGGCGGATTTGGCTGATC
>CALNAE010000097.1 GCA_937874315.1 uncultured Bifidobacterium sp.
GCCAATTCACGCTTCAGCTGCGCGCGGGCTCGATTCAACCGGCTCATCACTGTTCCTATCCTCACGCCCTGTTCATCGGCGACCTGCTGATAGGACTTGCCGTCGATTGCCGCGTCGATGAACACCTGTCGTCGTTCCGGACTGAGCTTTGCCAGCGCCTTCATGATTTCCTCGGGGGCGAATGTGTTGAAATACTCCTGTTCGGCGGACTGCAGCCCCTCGGATGCATGTCCTGAAGCCGCGTAAATATCCCAGTCGTCGTATTCCCCACTCGCGTCGTTGGCGCGACGCGGACGACGTTTCGCCTTCGCGTATTGATTGAAATAGGCATTGCGCTCGATCGTGCTCATCCAGGCCTCGAAATTGCTGCCTTCCTCGAAACGATCGAAGGCCTTGAATCCACGTTCATAGGCGTCCTGGACCAGATCCTGCGCATCCTCCGGATTATTGGTCAGCCTCATGGCCTGGCGATACAGCATATCGACGGCGGGCATGGCCAATCGCTCGAAGCGCGCGCGCTTTTGCGCGATGGTCTCGGTCTGCTCGTTGCTCACACCCACCATTGTAGACATCGGCAGTATGCAATACGTCGAGCATGTCGCCGCTACAATTGCCCGGCGAGAGGGGTTGCCGGCTTGCCGGCCGCGCAGATGCCGTCGATTTGTCGTTTTCACGACGCACAATACCAGATATGACCATGACGACATATACGGCTCTCGAGCAGGCGCTGCATCAGGCGCCCCGACAAACCGGAACGACCGAGCTGGCGAGCTCCTGGCTTCTCGGCTTCGACACGGAGACCACCGGCACCCAAGCGGGGCGCGACGCCATCGTCTCCGCAACATTGGTGCTGCGCAATCCCGATACCGGATACGCCGGCGACACCGTGGCCGAATGGGTGATCAACCCACATCGTCCCATGAATCCGCGGGCCAGCGAGGTCAACGGCTTCACCGACGACTTCCTTGCGGCTCATGGCATGGAGCCGCAGGAGGCCATCTCGCAGATAGCGCAGGCGGTCGACTTGGCGCAGCGCCATTCCATCCCACTCCTCGCCTATAACGCCCCCTTCGACGTGCATATGCTGTCCGGCGATCTGCGCCGATGGAAGCTCGACTCGTTGCCGAAGCTGTTGGTGGTCGACCCTCTGGTCATCGACCGCGCGATCTCTCGACGCGCCGGCAAACGCACGCTGGCATATACCACCGAATATTACGGCGTGGAACCGCATGGCGACTTCCACGATGCGACCGCCGACACCACCGCGGCCGTGGATCTTATCGAGCCGATGGGTACGCTCTACCCGCAGATCGGCAGGCTGACGCTGGGACAGCTCATGAACTGGCAACGCGACGCGCACGGTCAGTGGCGTGAATCCTTCAATCGTTGGCTCGTCGAACGCGGGCGGCGCCCGATCACCGACGAATGGCTCTAGTCACCGACGATGGCCGTGGTTGCCGACGAATGACCCTGGTCATGAAGCCGCCGGGCAATGTGTCGACATTGTGCGAAGTCTTGATCGCCCCGGCGTGCTGCCGCGGTAAGGCTTGGGCATGGTGACACTATGCGATACGCTACCGTAGTTGCAAGGAAGGTTCCATCATGGCTTTAACATTGGCTTCCGCCACGGCGTTGCTCGCCCATGCCGGATTGCTCAGGGAGATCATCACCAGGGATCGGTGGACGTTGAACGCCGCCGATATTCCCGGATCGGACGCGTCTTTCACTGCCATCACCTACGACACGCGTGACGTGGTCGACGGCGCATTGCTGTGTTGCAAGGGCCGGTTCCGGGAGGAATATCTCGACGATATCGATTCACACGGGCTGTCCGCCTATATCGCCGAAACCGAGTACAGTGACGCGACCGCCGCCACCGGACTCATCGTGAATGACATTCGCAAGGCGATGAGTCTGGTATCGGCGCGCTTCTACGACGACCCCGAACGACGACTCACGCTGGTGGGCATCACCGGAACCAAGGGAAAGACGACCACAGCCTACTATCTTCAGGCCATGCTCAATCATCTTTCGGGCGGCAAGGCCGCCCTGTTCTCATCGGTGGACAACTGTCTGGATGGACACACCTACGTCGAATCCGACTTGACGACGCCGGAGTCCATGGACGCGTTTCGCATGATGCGACAGGCCGTCGACAACGGGATGCAATACCTCGTGATGGAGGTGTCCTCGCAGGCGTACAAGGTGGATCGCGTCTATGGACTGACCTTCGACGTCGGCGCATTCCTCAACATCTCCCCCGATCACATCAGCCCCATCGAGCATCCGACCTTCGAGGACTACCTCTATTGCAAACGACAGATCGTGCGCAACAGCAGACGGCTGGTGCTGAACGCGGATTGCGACCATGCCGAGCTCATTCGTCAGGACGCGGCAGCGTTCCGCGTTCCCGTGTTCACCTTCGCGCTGAGCGCCGTGACCGACCCCGCTGCGCTTCCACAGGCCGATGTCGTCGCCAAACCGTTGGACTCCGCGCACCGTGCATACGCGTTGGTCGACGCCTCGCCGACCGGTTCATCGACATCCGAATCGACGTCCGAATCCAGTGGCTTCCACCTCGCCATGGACGGCGACTTCAACTACGCCAACGCCGCAGCTGCCTATGCGATGATGCGGTTGGCGTTCGAGACTCACGCCCGCCGCGGCGACACGCGAATCTCGGCGGAGCCGGCCGCGGCATCCGCGTCCATCGGTGCGCCCGGCATGACCGACGACGCCACGCCACCGATCTCGACGGCACTGATCGAATCCATGGCCTCTGTCAAAGTCGCAGGGCGCATGGAGCAATTCGCCGATCCGCATTCGAGCACCATCGCCATTGTGGATTACGCGCATAACTTCACCAGCGTCAAGTCACTGCTCGACTTCGTCGACGAGCGATACGGCGATCGCAACCCGCGCATCACCTTGGTCACCGGATCGGCGGGCAACAAGGCCTACGACCGTCGCACGGAGATCGTGCAGGCGGCCGAACACCGCATCGCCAAGTTCCTATTCACCGTCGAGGACACCGACGATGAACCCGTCCTGGACATCTGCCGCTACATGCAGCGGGCCATCACCGACAAACGGGTCGCATCAGCCATCATCGACGATCGTGCCAAAGCCATCGAGGCGGCGGTGCAGCAGGCACGGGACAGTGGCGTATTCAATGTCGTGCTCATCATCGGCAAAGGCAATGAACGCTGGATCAAGCGGTTCGGAGCCCATATTCCCTATGAGGGTGACGACCATGTCGTCACACGTCTGTTCAATCGGCGTTAGTCACGTTCTTCCATCCACGATAAGGTGATATGTATGAAGCAATTCCAGCCAATCCTACTAGGCAGCGATATCAATGCCTATGGCATGGCCAGGGCCTTCCATGAGGCCTACGGCCTCACCTCGCTGGCAATCGCCCATTTTCAGCTTTCCCCCACCAAATTCAGCGATATCGTCGACGTCACCATCGTCGAGCATTTCGACGACCCCAAGGTGTTCCGCGCCTACATGCTGCAGTTGGGGCAGAAGATGAAGACGGCGCATCCGGACGTGACGCTGCTGGTGATTCCGTGCGGGGACGTCTATGCGAATCTGCTCAGCCAATTCGGCGAGGAGATGCGACGCTACTTCGTCTTCAACACCCTTGCCCCTGCGCTCAACCGTCAACTGAGCTACAAGAACACCTTCTACGAAACGTGCGAACGGCACGGTCTGCCCTACCCGAAAACCAAGGTCATCACCGAGGAGGGCGTGGCACGGCACGACTATAGGGATTTGCCTTTCGATTTCCCGGTCGCGATGAAACCGGTCGACAGCGCCGCCTGGCTCGGCATCGACTTCCCGGGACGCAAGAAGGCCTTCATCATCGACACGCCCGAGGAACTCGATACGCTGATCAACCGTTCCTATCAGGCGGGATATCACGCCGCCATGGTCATCCAGGACTTCATTCCCGGCGATGACAGCCGCATGCGAGTGCTCAACGCCTACGTGGACCGCCATCATCACGTCCGGATGATGTTCCTCGGCCATCCGCTGCTGGAGGATCCGACGCCGGAGGCCGTAGGCAACTACGCGGCGATCATCCCCGACTACAACGAGCAGTTGTTCGATACCATCAAGCGCTTCCTCGAGGATATCAAGTATGAGGGCGTCGCCAACTTCGACATGAAATACGATGAACGCGACGGTGGCTACAAGCTCTTTGAAATCAATCTGCGCCAGGGCCGCAGCAGTTATTTCGTGACCTTGAACGGCTACAATCTGGCCCGGTATTTCGTCGAAGACCTCGTCGAGGACACGGCGTTCGACGGCAAGACCGTGTACGGCAAGGGCTCGAAGCTGTGGATGGAGATCCCCCGTCCGATCTTTCGTACCTACGTGTACGACGGTGAGGACAAACGCCGCGGCCTGGCCATGCTCGAAAACGGCGATTGGGGCACGACGCTGGAATATGGCAAGGATATGAACGTTCTGCGCCGATTGATGATTCACCACATGTTCAATATCTATAAACGTCGCTATGCGCGATACTTCCGCCAGAAAGCCGATCTGAAATGAGAAGACCGTTCTTCGCCGTGCTCGGCGGCATGGGAACATTGGCCACGGAGAGCTACGTGCGGCTGCTGGACAAACGAACCCAGGCAAGCACCGATCAGGAATATCTCGACTACGTCGTATTCAACGACGCCGGGGTCCCCGACCGTACCGCCTTCATCCTCGGTCACAGCACGGAGGACCCTGTCCCCTCGATCCTCGACGACATCGACAAGGCGACTTCCATAGGGGCGAGTTTTCTCGTGCTCGCATGCAATACCGAACATTATTTCTTCGACCGTTTCCAGGCCAGGACCCCCGTTCCGCTGTTGCACATGCCCCGTCTCGCCGTGCAGGCGATGAGTCGCGCCTATCCGGCCCCCACTCACCCGCGCGTGGGATTCCTCGGCACCGAGGGGTCTCGTGCGGCGGGCGTGTATCGCCGTGAGGTGACGGCCGCCGGCTATGACTTCGTAGAGCCCGACGACGCGTTGCAGCACCGCGTCGATTCCCTGATCTACGACGACGTCAAAGGCGGGCGAACCCTTGACCCGGAACGCTATCATCACACCGTGCTGGCCATGATGGGCGAACCCTATCACTGCGATATCGTGATTCTGGGATGCACCGAGCTCTCGGTGTTCAACGAACGCTTCCCTATGCCCGATTGCGCCGTCATCGACGCACAGTCGGAATTGGTCGACGAGACGGTGCGACGGGGAAAATCGCTGCTTGCCACGGCATCCGAGAATCGGGAACACGGCACCCTGCGCTAGAGACGAGTTCGGCCGTGGCTGACGTCAGCCACGGCCGAACCATATGCTCATCCGATCACGTGGATGGCTGCACGACGCTCATACGAACAATCGTGCGACGTTGCTCGCGGTCCGCGTCAGATTCTCCTCGGCTCGCTCTTGCGTTACGGCCTGTTGCAAGGTCGAGATTCCGGGTAGGATCCCGAAAATCGCATCGATGCCGGCGTCATGGAGCGGTTCGATACCCTCGCCGATGGATCCGGCCAGGGCGATCACCAGGCAATGCGGAGACGCTTTCTTCACCGTCTTGGCGACGCCGATCGGAGTCTTGCCGTACAGCGTCTGCCCATCGATACCTCCCTCACCGGTGATGCAGTAATCGGCATCCCGAGCCAGGTCGCGCAGCCCCGTGGCCTCAACCACGATGTCCACGCCGGAGCGCATTGACGCGTTCAGGAATGCCAGGCATCCCGCACCCAGTCCGCCGGCAGCGCCGGCACCCGGCGTGTGTGCCACATCGACTCCCAGCTGGCTGTGAATGACTTGGGAATAATGGGCGAGCGCCGAGTCAAGCCGCATCATCATCGCGGCATCGGCACCCTTCTGCGCGCCGAATACCCATGATGCGCCGTGCGGCCCGACCAGTGGATTCGTGACGTCCGAGGCCAGACGAATTATCGTGCCGTCGAGTCTGGGATCCAACCCGCCGGTCTCGATGCGCTCCAGGGATGCCAGTGCGGCGCCACCCCGCGGCAATTCATTGCCCTGCGCATCGAGCAGTCGAACGCCCAACGCCTGAGCCATGCCGGCGCCGCCATCGTTCGTGGCGCTCCCACCCAGACCGATGATGAACTTGCGTGCGCCATAGTCGAGCGCGGCGCGGATGAGTTCGCCGGTGCCGTACGTGGTGGTGATCAACGGGTTACGGGTTGTCTCATCGACGTATTGGATGCCGCTGGCGCTCGCCATCTCGATCACCGCCGTACGCCCGTCGCCGAGCATGCCGTATGTGGCGTCGACGGGCCGACCCAACGGTCCGGTGACCGTGACGGCGTGAATCACGCCGTGGGTGGCGTCAACCAACGAACGGACGGTTCCCTCTCCTCCGTCCGCCATCGGGACGATGACGCAGTTCGCCCGGGGGCATGCGATATTCACGCCGCGAGCGATGGCGTCGGCGGCCTGCTGGGCGCTGAGCGAGCCTTTAAAGGAATCAGGGGCAATAACGATTTTCATGATGATAGTTTCCTTCTCGTCTGTTCGATGATCAAGCGTCGATTACCACACGATATACAGCAACGTGGCCACGACCGTCATGGTAAGACCGACGAGGGCCTCGAAACCAACGACTGTCATACGTTCCGCGAGCGTCATGTTCATGGATTTGGCGGTGACATGGAAATAGTTTCCGTGAGGCAAAGAGTCGATGACGGTGGCACCGGCCTGCATGGTTACGGCGGCCGCGACCGGCGATGTGCCTGCGGCGAGAATGGCGTGTCCAAAGGAGTTGGATCCGAGTATGACGCCGGTGGACGTGGACGCCGTGGCAGCGGCCATCAGTATGCCGGCGATAGGGGCGAGCATCGATCCGGGAACTCCACCCGCATTGATCAGTCGAACGATCTGTCGAGGCAGATCGGAGTTGGTGATGAGCACACCCAAGGCACCGGCACCAATCAAGATCATGACCACATCGATCATGCGATTCAGCCCGGCTGCGCAAAAACGCAGTATGCTGGCCCCCTGCCGCATCACCACGAGCCCGATGATCGCGGCGAGCGGGAGAATATACATGGCATCGACCTGGAACCGTTCCAGAACGTCGACATGCAGCATGGAACCGATGGGGCTGATCAACAGCAACACGATGGCGAGCACCGGGGCTACCAGCGAACGGCCGATCGAAGGCAACGCAGATGAATCTCGTTGCGCCGTCGCGCCGCCGGCGTCCTGCGCGCTGGTCATAGTGCCCCGACGTTTGAGCAGCGAGGCGAGCGCCACGGCGATGACCAGACCGCACAGCGCCGGTATGAAGCTCGCGACCATGAACCGGGACGCTTGGATCTTGAATCCCGTCGCAACGGCGATCGTGTTGGGATTGGGAGAGATGATGTTGCCGGCTTTGCCGCCTCCCGATAGGGCGACCAGCAGCGCCAGCTTGGAAATGTTCATGCGATTGCCGACCTCGATGGCGATAGGCGCCACAATGAGCACCGCCACCGGTATGAACACGCCGACGGCGCAGATGACCATCGTTGCCAATGCCAACGCGAAGATGGCGAGACGCTCGCCACATCGTTCCACAATGGTCCGGGCGATGCGATCCGCGGCACCCGACTCCATCATGACACCGGCGAATACGCCCGCGGCAATCACACGAACCACCGTGCCCATCACGCTCTGCGTTCCCGTGACCACGATTTCCACGGTTTTGCTCAGCGAGGCGCCACCGACAAGGCAGCCGGCCACCGCCCCCAACAGCAGTGCGTAGGTGGTGTTCAGTTTCATCAGAATCAGCCCAATGGCAATGGCCAAGCCTATAAGGGCGGCCCACCAAGCAAGAGCGATGGTCATATGAGATCTTCCTTTCCAATCGCCGCTGAGCTCGATACCAGCCGGCGGATACGTGCCGCGATTGACGGGCCGTCGATCTTCCATGAAAAACGCCCGTGCCATCGGACCCATCGCAGCTACCGGACCCGACGCTCTCGATTATGCGAAGAATGATCGAAAGTCGCCATGGGATGCGACACTGATTTCCCTATGTGATCTATATCACAAATTGTTCTGCATACCATTTACAGAGCCGGGAGAAGAGCTGCACATGAGTATCGACCCCACCATCGCGGAAGCCATCGTCGCAAGCATCAAGGGCGTCATCCGGCACAACATCAATTTCTTCAACACGCAAGGGATCATCATCGCGAGCACCGACGCAACGCGGGTCGGCACCGCTCATGCGGCCGCACGACAGGTGCTCGACACGGGAACGACCGTGAACGTCGACGCCGAACACCGTTACGAGGGAGCCAGAAACGGCATCAACATGCCGGTGATCTTCAACGAATCGGTGATCGCCGTCATCGGCATAACCGGCCCCGTCGAAGAGGTGATGCCGTTCGGCACGATAGTGAAGAAAATGACCGAAATCCTGATCCGGGAAAACGTCGAACATGTCGTCGAGTTCGATCGCCGAATGCGGATGTCGAATCTCATGACCTTGCTCACCCTACGGCATCATGACGAATCGCTGCTCAGCTACCTTGCGGCCGCCCTCGAAATCGACCTCGAGCGTCCACGCCAGGCCGCAGTCGGCCGATTCCTCGACCCCGACGAGCCATTTGCCCAACCCGACGAATTGCAGAAACTCATCGCACAGGCAATCGACGGGTCTCATCATTCACTGTTCCGTATAACAGAACGTGGGTGTGATCTTCTGCTCGATCAGCGGCCCCGGCACGACTGGGCGGCCCAATTGGAACGTGTGCAGGACGACGTCACGCAGCGGTTCCATAGATCCATGGTTTTCGCCGTGGGCACGGTTGCGGATACCGACGGCGACTATTGGCGCAGCTATCAGGAAGCCGCCACCGCGATGCGCTGGCAGCTGTTCAGCCGTCAGACTTCGGTTTGCGCATTCACCGATTTGGATCTTGGCCTGCTCATCACCACCATGCCCGATCAGGGCGCGACGGTACTGCTCGATCGCGTATTCGCGGGGCTCGACGATACGGCGATCGACGACTACGCCAAGGTCTTCGACGCCTACACGAGGCATAACGGTAGCGTCACGCACGCCGCGGAGGAACCGTTCATCCATAAAAACACCATGCAGAACCGGTTGAATGCCATAGCGACGGCGACCGGGTACAATCCCCGACAACCGTGCGACTACACGACGCTTCGCGTCGCGTTCGCGCTACGCGACTATCGACGATTCATGCGCGCCTCGCACTCAATCTGAGTTCGCCTGCGATTCTCAAGACCCTCAAGACACCCAAAACCTTCAGGATCCCGAGGCCTTCACTCTCCACGGCCACGATCCAAGCGTTGGCTCATCACCGCGGTGACGCCATCGGCACGCATGGTGATGCCATAGAGGGCATCGGCGATCGCCATGGTCCGCTGCTGGTGCGTGATGATGATGAGCTGGGCATGGCGGCGCAGATCCTCCAGCGCATGCAGCAGTCGGCTCAGGTTCACACTGTCCAGTGCCGCCTCGACCTCATCCATCACGTAGAAGGGGCTGGGGCGGGCCGTGAAAATGGCGAACAGCAGCGCCAACGCCGTCAACGAGCGCTCACCGCCGGACAGCAGGCTGAGCTGCTTGACCCGTTTGCCCGCCGGGCTCGCCTCGACGATCACTCCGGTGGCGAGCATGTCGTCGGGATCCTCGAGTCTGAGCCTGCCCGTGCCACCGGGGAATAACGTGGCAAACACCTGTTCAAAGGCCTTGGCGGTGTCCTCGAACGCACTGGAGAAGGCCTGGGTCATGGTCGCATCGAGATCCTTCACCAGCTGCATCAGATCGTCGCGGCTGGAGGACACATCCTCGCGCTGCTCATTGAGATACTGGTTTCGGGCCTGCAAGGCATCGAATTCCTCGGTCGCCAACGGATTGATCTTGCCCAGTGCCTTGAGATCGCGCTGCGCCTTCTCCAAACGCTTCTGCTGCTCCGAGCGGCGATACGGCACGGTCTTATACCGCTCCACCTTCGATACCGGCGCATCCGTAGCCGGTGGATCCGTAGCCGGTG
>CALNAE010000098.1 GCA_937874315.1 uncultured Bifidobacterium sp.
CCCGATCACCCTGCGACCAAAGGAGAAACCAACGATGAGCATGGACTTTCTGACTTTCTTCGATGGATTCCACGTGACTGGAGCCGACAGACACACGCATACGCTGGTCGACGCCAGCGAACACGACTCCATGCATCGTACCTCGCTGCCAAGCCGACAGCTGAATGCATTACGAACCTTCATCAACGAGGAATGGGACACCTTCGCCGGCGACCATGGCCCAACGTTTTTATGGGATGAGCATATCGAAGACCTATCCAACCAAAACGATCGTATCGTCATCGAGAACGCCCCCGTGGCCCCCATCGAAGAAGCACACGAGATCATGGCCAAACCCATCGAATGGTATTTCAATACGCTGGCGTCCATCATTCCCACCGCGCAACGCACCGATCTCGGCGTTGAAATCCCCAACGACGACATGCCGACCTACCGCGACCGCTCTCGCGCCCTCGCGGGTGTGGAAAGCGTGGTGGCCAACGCGATCGGCAGCGACCACTGGCTTGAGTCGATGCAAAATCTTGCGGCTGCGCTGACGATGACCTCGGTTTTTCTGAGCAACGTGGCGGACCGAGAAAATGAAGGGTTCTCGTTCATCAATCAACTGACCCAACAGATTCGCATCTATACGAATTCTCTGTCTCGTAGCGCGGATCCCACCACGGCGGGCACGGCGCTCAACATCCTGGTGGATGCCATCTGCAACGAGAACTTCATGCTCAATCCGGTACAGATGGTCGAGATACTCGCAAGTTCGCTGTCCTTCGCGCGTTGGGACGATACACGGGTGCTCGCCTATGACGCGATCGACAAGGCGGACGCCGCAGTCGAGCGATTCACCGGATCCTTGCAGGAACACGAAACCGACGATGCCTTCGATACCGATTCGCGCTCGTTGTCCGCCTTGGTCGGAGATGGTCACGCCACCGAGCTGCGACGCCATTACGATCGATTGATGCTGTTTCTGCGCCACGACCTGCTACGGCTGGGCGGCGATGAGGAGGGCGCGGACCAATTCCTCAACGACCATCGCGGCATGGAGCCCTTCCCCGACGTACTTGCGGCACAGCTGATTCGCAAGGAGCGATGGGGGGAGCTGCTGCGGTTTTGCGACATGGTACTCGCGGATGATCCGAATCAGCCGCTGCTGTTGTTTGGCGCCGACGTTGCCCCCTATGGCTGGGACTCCCTGCGGGAAGCCGCGCTGGAGTCGTTGGGGAAAGTCGAGGATCTGCAGAGCATGTACCGCGAACGCATCGTGGAGGCCTACGACAGCGACGAGATCTACAACCTCGGCGCGCTGAAAGCCGTCAGCGCCGGGGACTGGCCGAATCAGGTACGCCGTATCCTCGAGGATTACGATGACGGCATCGATCGATTCACTCGCAACAAGGTGTATGAACAGTTGCTGGTGAACGAGCGACTCGGAGACGAGGCATGCCGATACTGCCAGCAATTCCCCAAGGCACAGGCCAAGCTCGCGCAGACCATCGCATCAGTGCAGCCGGATGCGGCGCGCAGCATCATTCTGGGACCCGTCGGACTCGACGGCAGTTATCACGGCACACTGCCGATGAAACGCGACGTCTATCGACGCATCGCGCGATCCCTGACGAAATACGCAACGGTGTTCACCGTCGCGGAAGCGCAGGAAATCGCATCCCGCCTCGTCAAGCGCTATCCAACGCGCCACCAGCTCGCCCAGGCGCTACACGCGTTCCTCGACTGACCTCACTAGGCCTGTCGGCTGTAGATAGCCAGAACCGTTGGCTTCTGCAAGCGCTAGATCGCGAAGCCGAGTTCCTCTGCAGCCGCAGTCGGCACAGGGTCATCGGCCCAGTAATCCTCAAGGTTTTCGTCGGTGGCAAGCGATCGAATCTCCGCCCGGTCGATATACAATTCACCGCTCAGATGATCGGTTTCATGCTGGAAGATACGCGCGGGCCAACCATGTAGCCGTTCCTGGTGCCAGTGGCCCTTTTCGTCCTGCCAACGGGCGTTGATGTCCAACCACCGCTGACGCACCGCCTGATAACCGGGCACGCTCAGGCACCCCTCATAAAAACTGCGCGTCTCAACGCCGGCCGGCTCATATACCGGGTTGACGATGACATGAAAAGGAAATTCGGCGATCTCACGCGGATCCTCGTCATCGTCGCCCATGTGATCCTCGACGACGGCGAAGGCAAAGCCGAGACCTATCTGGGGCGCGGCGAGACCCACTCCCGGCGCCTCGACCATGGTGGTATGCATCATGTCGATAAGCTTCGAGAGCGTACCGGCACTCAGCTGTCCGTGGTAGCGCACGGCACGCCGACGGAGCACCGGGACACCCGCGTGCACGATGGGCAGGATCTTCTCCCGCCCGGCGGTGTTCATCAGTTGTTCGACAGCGCGGTTGAGACCAGTGTCGATATTCGCGTGGTTCCCGAACATTATAGTGCAAGCTCCTGTGCCACAACGGCGGCGAGACGTGAGCAGACTTCGTCGGCCTGCTGTTGAGTGGCGGCCTCGGCCATAACCCTTACCAATGGTTCGGTTCCGCTGGCGCGCAGCAACACCCGACCCGTGTCGCCAAGCACCTTGGATTCGCGAGCGACCGCCGCCTGAACCGCGGCATTCGTGGATACCGCCGCCTTGTCGACATCCGGGACATTGACCAACTTCTGCGGCAACTGCGGGAAGTCCGCGGCGAGCTCCTTCAAGCTCTTGCCTGAATTCACCACCTCGTTGCATAGCGTCAGCGCGGTCAGAGTGCCGTCACCGGTGGTGGCGAATTCACGGTTGATGACGTGACCCGACTGTTCGCCGCCCAGAGAGAAGTCGCCGCGTAGCATTTCCTCAAGCACGTAGCGGTCGCCGACATTGGTCTGGACCGTCTTGATGCCCATATCCTTCAACGCGAGTTTCAATCCCAGATTGCTCATAACGGTCACGACGAGCGTATCGTGGTTCAACTTGCCTTCACGGTGCTTGGCACGAGCCAGGATGCCCATGATCTGATCGCCATTGACCATCGTGCCGTCTTCATCCACGGCCAGGCAGCGATCCGCGTCGCCGTCGAAGGCAACACCCAACACCGCATCCGTGGCCTTGACCATGGCCTGCAGCTGCTCGGGGTGCGTGGATCCGGCCTTTCGATTGATGTTATATCCATCCGGCGAGGCGTTGATAACAACCACTTCGGCACCCGCACGGCGCAGCGCCTCAGGGGCGACAACCGACGTGGCACCGTTGGCGCAGTCCGCGACGATCTTCAAGCCTTTCAGCGGCTTGGGTTGGACCTGATCCGAACCGATCGGTGCGATGCTCGACACCAGATGATCGATGTACAGGTTGGTCGCGGTCACGGTGTCGTGGCTCACGCGTCCCACACCGGCACCGGTCGGGCGCTGCCAGTCTTGCCCCAGCACCGCTTCGATCTCGTCTTCTTTGGTATCGGGAAGTTTGAATCCTCCGCGGGCAAAGAATTTGATGCCGTTGTCGGGCATGGGGTTATGCGATGCGGAGATCACGGCGCCCATCTCGACGTTGAGCACCGATGTCAAAAACGCCACGCCCGGGGTCGGGATGATTCCCGCGTCTATGACGTCAAAGCCACCCGCACTCATACCGGCAGACAGCGCTGCCGCAAGAAAATCGCCGGATACGCGCGTATCCCGACCGATTAATGCGCGGCGACGCCCCTCGCGTTGCTCCGCATCGGCGTTCTGATTGTCCCCGAGCACGCGCACTGCCGCATCACCGAGATCCAACGCCAATTGAGCAGTCAATGTCTTGTTTGCCAGTCCTCGAACACCATCGGTTCCGAACATCCTAGGCATATGTCTCTATCCTTCGCTTCCGACTCACTTGCCGTACATCATCCTAATCGTATGAGGACATTGTACGACGCACCGGGCAAAAACTGCCCGCTTTCCCCGCATTTGCGGAGTATGTCACGACGAAGTATTCTGTGCGTTCCTTCGGGCCGTGTCAATGATCCACGATGCTCGTGTCGCCGCAGGGCGCCCTCATCGTGTGGATCGACGGAATCAGAGGCCGCATCATCACGCACAATGCATGACTACAGCAGGGCCGTATCGTCGGACGTCGGACAGGGTCAGTCGCCACAAGGCTTCATCGGCCGTGCGGATGGGCATCTGGGTTTGGGGACACGTATTTGGGAATGGGCGGTCCCAACGGCCGTGCAGAGGGGAATCTGGTTTGACGCAATCGAAGGTCCGTCGACGTAACCGGGGACTCGTCGGTGCAACCAGAGGTTCATGGTGAGGCCAGAGGTCTATCGGCGCGGCCAGAAGTCTATCGGCGCGGCCAGAGGTTCATGGTGCAATCGGAGATTCATCGGTGCAACCAGAGGTCTATTGGTGCAATCAGCGATTCATAGTGCAGCAGCCAGGGATTCATGGCGCAACTCCATGTAGTCGGAGATGTCGAGTTGCAGGAGGGATTCATGGCGCAACCGGGGATTCATCGGGTACATTGGCGTGATTTTGGCATCAGCTTTCGTTCAGTGGGCGTTTTGAGATTTCGACGCCGCGCAATCTGTCACATCTCCTCGACAGAATCGTTGGAAATACTGGCATTTCATGACACGCTCGAATCAGGCGCATGCAGATTCGGCCGAGAAAACGCCCACTGAACGAAAAAAGCGCCCACTGAAGGTACACAGGACGTCGAGAACCTGTGTGGCCTCCTGTCATGGGGTGGGTACAGAGGTGATACAGAGGAATTTCTGGTGTTGGTATCACACAAATGCGAGCCTCAGGCTCTTCGCCATCAAACGCGGCACAAGGGCGCAGCATTAAAATGCTGTCACAAGAAGCAACACAAGATCAGGTAGCATGAGGATCCGCTTGCGGCGGCCTCGAGCCTATGCGCGAGAACGCCTTGCACCGTCAGCGGCTTGGGCCAGAACTTGAATCTCAAACCTCAACACAGCGGCACGAGACGGTATTGCGAGGCTCAAACCGCTCTGCAGATCTAGGGCCACAGTCTCTCATTGCAAGAGAAACCGCCGACGGGCACCACCAATACGCACCACCGATGCCAAGCAATCCGTCCCTAGCGTCACAACCCCTCATTGCTGGTGCGAACCGTAAGCCGTCGCGCCGAG
>CALNAE010000099.1 GCA_937874315.1 uncultured Bifidobacterium sp.
GTCAGCCCTCGACGTAGTGTCGCACCACCTCTATCGTCGCGCCTCGCAATGTGACGTCCGCCCCGCACTGACAGCGGCGGACGGCAGTGCATTTGTGGAATGCCGACGTGGTGGTGGTGTTCAGATAGTCCTGCGCCGCGTCGAGGAACGCGTTGTTCACGATGTCGGGTGGTCCGTACACGCAGATGTCGTTGAGATCGAGCAGACCGATCGACATGGCCAGAACCGATGCGAACCGTGCCCCCGCCTTAGCGAGGATATCGACTTTTTCGGAGGCCGAGGCACCTTGCATCTCCTTGCGCAGAATATCGGAAGAAATCAGCTGTTCCAGGCATCCGCGTTTGCCGCAGGGGCACGGTGGCCCGTCCGAATCGATCGAGATATGGCCGATTTCACCGCTGGCGTTGTTGACGCCGATGACCGGTCTGTCGTCGATCAGCGTAGAGGCCCCGATGCCTCGGTCGACTTTGACGAACAGCAGATTAGGACCGGCCTGGCCGCCGAAGTAACGTTCCGTCATCATCGAACAGGTGACATCGTTCGTGACGCATACGGATACGCCGAATCGTTTCTCCAGTGGCGTGCGCAGATCGAAATCCTTGCAGTCGAGCACGGTGGACTGGAAGATGACGCCGTTGTGGATGACCCCGGGGATCCCGATGGCGATGCCGATGACATGGTCGGTTTCCTTGAGCAGCCGTTCGATCAGCGCGGTCACGGTATCGTATCCGAGCCGGTCATTGGCGTTGAGCGTCATTTCGCTGCGCATGATGGGGACGCCCAGCAGGTTGGTCACCGCGCCCTGGATGAGCTGCGATTGCGATAGATCGATGGCGATGATATGCAAGCGGGTGGTGTCCGGGCCCAGCAGCGTGCCGCGTTTGCCCTTGCCCACCATGTCGGTTTCGTAGCCCATCTCCCTGACGAGCCCTTCCTTGAGCATGTCGTTGACGACATCGGAAACCGCCACCCGTGACAGCCCGGTTAATCTGCCGAGTTCGGCTCGAGAACATGGGTGATTGGGAAACAGCAACCGGAAAATCAGTGAACGGTTGTTGCGCCGGACATCCGAAGGACTCGCCTTTGCGGACAGCCTAGATGGGTGGAGTTGGAGGAAACTGGTTTGCGAGCGTTCGCTCATGGTGTTCCAGCCCTTTCAAGAAGTGAGCTTGTCGAGCGGGGTCCGCTGTCTACGGCAGGTACGACGGATTCATTATACCGAGCGAATCACGCGAAATTTCGTGAGTCAAGCGGTCGGTGCCGCGAAATCCGGCACGGGCCGTCTGTGATGTCGCATTCGCATGAACATCTGTCTCAACCGCTAGATTGGTGACGGAAATGATTGTTGAGAGGAAGAAGCGCTTCAAATGGCGAACGGCGGATCGCCGCGGTGGCGTGCGGGGGTATCGGTAGCTGACGCGGTGCGCGGCGCTCGTCATATCAGGTGGGGCGATCCCGCCGCCATCTGGCTGGCGGCAATCGCCTTCGCAGTGGTGTGTGGGGCGAGATTCGTGGTCGATGGCGCGCAGACCACATTGCCCGCGGCGGCCCTCAACGCCTTGATCTTCGCCGTATGCTGTTATCTGGTCGGCGTGCTGCTGTGTTCGTGGTTCGATGCGGCGACCATACCCGTGCGATGGCCGGATGACGTGGTCGGGGAGCACGGGGAACGTGCTGCCGCGACGCGGCAAGACCCCGAGCAAGACCCCGAGCAAGACCCCGAGCAAAGCCCCGCGCGAGGCCATGTGCCGCTGCGTTCCTGGCTGCGTGCGGGCGAACGGTTCGGCGTTCGCAAATCCCTGCGACAGCGGTTTTTCATCTATTGGTTCGTGCTGTTGGTGTGCTGGGCCCCGTGGGTCGCGTTCTGCTGGCCGGGGGTGATGCGCGACGACACCATCGCCCAGTTCATGCAGAGCTCTGGATATCATCGTTACTTCACGCAGCATCCGTTGTTCGACACGTTGGTGTTCGGCCTATTCTGGCGTCTCGGGGGATTGCTGGGCAACCAGGTGTGGGGCCTGGCCTGCTATGTCGTGTTGCAGACGCTGGTTATGGCGGCGAATCTCGCGCTGGTACTGTGCTATTTGCGTTCGCGCGGAGTTCCTCCGCTGGCCATAGGCTTCGGGCTGTTGTACAGTGCGACGTTCTACGCGGTGGTCGGCGCGGTGCCGACCATGTCGAAGGATTCGCTCAGCGCGTTGTTCATGGTTCCGCTGGCGGTGATCGTGGTCGAGATCGCCGTGACGCGTGGCGAAACGCTCAAGCGCACATGGGTATGCGTGGCGCTGGTGACGTTGATGACCTTGGCGATGATCAGCAAGCGCACCGTGCTCGTGATCCTGTTCTGCGTGTTTGTGGCGTTGGCCTTCGCCGCGAGCAAGGCACGGCTACGGGTGGTGTGCTGCTTCCTTATCGCCGCGGTGCTTGCGCAGGGGGTGTGGACGCCGCTGGTCAACACGTTCACCGGCGCGAATGTCAGCGTCGACCGGGACGTGTTCGGATTGGTTATGCTACCGGTCGCGCGCATAGCCTCCGAGGACATCAACGAGATCACGCCGCAGGAACGCGCCGAACTCGCGCCGGTGATGGACGTCGAGAAGGCGGCAGGCCAATACAACCACTCGCGCTCCGACGAAACGTCGTGGACCATGAACATCAAGGCGACGACGGCGCAGAAGCTGACGGCCATGCGGGCCTGGACCCGGCTCGCGGCCCGTCAGCCACGCGCGTTCCTGGAGGCGTACGCGACGCTTGACTACTACTGGTATTACCCGAGTCGCGGCATCGCGTTCCCCGCGAGTTCCGTGTACATTTTCTCGCCAAGCTACATGCGCCAGTGGAACACCTTCGTCACGCCGCCGGTCACCGCGGAATTCGTCCTACGCGATTTCACCGGGACGCTGCGTCCGCTGCCGCAGTGGAAGGCAAGTGTGGTCGAGACCATCAATAACGCCGTCGCCTCGCCGGCGCTGTCCTACGCCGTGTACCTTACCTATATACCGGTGCTGATGGGACTCTACTTCATGTCGCGCCGCCGATGGCGTCATCTCGCGGCCTGGTCGATGCTGGGCTTCACCGTCCTGTCGTTGTATTTCTCTCCGATCGTCATGTGCTGGTTCGCGGTCTCGGCGTTTGATATGCTGCCGTTGATGGTGGGGTTGGGGTTCGTTGGTATGCGAGGAGACCAACATGCTCTTTCCTGAGTGTTACGGTGGCTGTGAGTCGAAGTTGACTCGTGAGCGCAATCACACATGAATGGAGCTGATATGACTGATCAAAAAGTGGCGGTTATGACAAGGTAGCGGTCATGCCATTGGCAAGGGCATTGCGCAACGTCTGGCCAAGGATGGGTATGCGGTCGTTATAGCGGATCTGGACCCCAAGACCTCTCAGGCGACCGCTCAGGAGCTGACGGACAAGGGCTTCAAGGCGGTCAGCGTCGCCGGTGATGTCTCCAAGAAGGAAGATCACCAGAAGTTCGTGAAGAGGGCGGTCGACGCCTTCGGCCGGCTGGACACGTATATCAACAACGCCGGTATCGCGCAGATCAAGCTGCTGCAGGATGAGGCACCGGAGGATGTGGCCTAATTACGTCTCGTATCTCGCCTCGACGGGCTCAGACTACATGACCGGCCAGGCGGTTCAGATCGATGGCGGCATTCAGTTCATCTGAGGTTGTGTCGTTACAGCAGCTTGTGCCATACG
>CALNAE010000100.1 GCA_937874315.1 uncultured Bifidobacterium sp.
ACGCCCTACGGTGTGAACTCGCATCGACTGCTGGTGCGCGGGCATCGCATCCCGAACCCGACCACGCCGGACAACACGCAATACGATGATCCGACCACCATGGTGTTCACCACGATCATCGTCGCGCTGCTGGTTGTCGCCATACTGGTGGCGCTCGTAACAGTGCTCGTGCACGTGCGTACCGCCCGCGAATCGACCGGCGCGCACAACTCCGGACGCGCCTACCGCAAGCGAAAGACCAAACATCGCAGCAAACACTAACACATGACAATAGCCGTGATTGGAATGACGAAAATGGTCATTCCAATCACGATTATTGCTATCTGGCCGTAACGGGCGCCATTGCAATCATGGTTCTGTGGTCGATGCCGCCCGCCGTCGAGAACTACAACAAACTAGTTTGCAACGGCGTGTATGCGGGGCGGGGCGAGTTCCCGCCCCACGATGACACCACGTACCCGTCTCAGTGCACCACGGTGATCGGGCACTCGGCGAAATTAATGATTTGACGGCTCACCGACCCCAGGAAATGCGCATCCATGCCGGTCAGGCCACGCGACCCAACCACCACATGGCTCGCATAGCACGACGCTGCAATCAAGGGTTAAATGACAAAAGGGGCTTGGGACTGTTTTCTGGTCTATTTTGGAGGATCAGATGAAGGTCATGTACACGGCCGAGCAGAAGCGGGTGGCGGTGGCCACGTTTCGACGGTATAAGTCGTATGCGAAGACGTTGCGAGTGTTGGGCTATCCCTCGCGCCATGTGTTGTTTGACTGGGTGCGGGGCAGCAGGCCGGGATGCCGGAAGGTGACCGCGCGCGCCCTGTATCGTCGCTATGCGTGGCAGGTGAAGCTCGGGGCGGTCAATCGCATGCTTGGCGGGGAGTCGGTCATTGATATCGCCGCCGATCTGGCGGTGACGAATCATATGCTGTTGTATCAGTGGATGCATGCATGGCATCTGGACGGCGAGGAGGGATTGATGACCCGGTCGGAACGAAAACAGCGCGAGGGATATAAGACCCGTGCCCAGTTGGAGGCGTCGCTGCCCGATGATCCGGTCGAGCTGCGCCGCCTGGCCGCTCGGCTGCTGGTCGACAAGGCCGTGCTCGAACAGGAGCTTGATCTGGTAAAAAAAGACGCGGGCGTCATCCCGGGACAACTGACCAACACCAGTAAAACGATAATCACCCAGTCTCTCAGGGGTCGTCTCCCATTGACGATGCTGCTTGACTCGACGGGACTGAGAGCGAACAGCTACCAGTATGCCAGAACGGCTTTGGCACGTCCTGATAGGCTGGCCGGACTGCGCGTGAGAGTGCACGAGATCGCGCGCTCGTCCGGGTTCACGTATGGGTCCCCGCGCATCTGGACGGCGCTGAGGCGGGCGGGCACCGTTGTTTCCGAGAAGGTGGTGCGCCGTGTGATGAAGCAGGAGCATATCCCCGTGCATTACGCGCATCGCAAGCGGCACTATTCAAGCTACGAGGGCGAGAGCACGCCGGCTCCCAAGGACCTCGTCAAACGCGACTTCCATGCCAGGGAACCGAACCGGCTATGGTTGACCGATGTCAGCGAGTTCGCCGCGCGCAACGGGAAAGTGTATCTCAGCCCGGTCATCGACTGCTATGACGGGAAAGTCGTGGCCTACACCACGAGTCGCACGCCTGATAAGCAGCTGACGCAGTCCATGCTCGAGCAGGCCATCGGCACACTGCCCGCGCGGCGCACGAATTCCTTGATACTGCATTCCGACAGGGGTGGGCACTATCGTGCCGCGGAATGGATCGAGGCCCTGAACGCCGCAGGCGTCACCCGTTCCATGAGCCGCAAGGGCTGCTCCCCCGACAACGCGGCGTGCGAGGGATTCTTCGGACGCATGAAGACCGAGATGTTCCACGAACGCACATGGAACACCACGGGCGAACTGGAAACCGCGATCCACCGGTACATGGCCTTCTATAACAACCAGCGCATCAAAACTAGCCTAGGCGGCATCACCATCAACGAACACAGAAACCAGCTAGAATCAACGCTAACGAACTAAACCAACCAGAAAACAGTCCGAACCCCCAAATGTGTGTTTTATTTTGCCACTTATCCCTACCGCCGTAAGGCGTGTCGCGGGGTGATTTTGGGTCCGGGGCATTATCGAGGTCCCCG
>CALNAE010000101.1 GCA_937874315.1 uncultured Bifidobacterium sp.
CGACGGTCTACTTCCTCCGTGTTCTTGGCGAATAGCCTCGTTCGACTTTTGTCTGGTTCCTCACTGGCACCCAACTCATGCAATGTGTGCTCCGGAATCACCAAGGCGATTCCTCTGACAAGGGCCGGTTTCGCATGAAGACGAACATCCTCCCGAAGCTCTTGCGTTCGTGTTGCCAGACGGTTTTCGTATGACTCGGCACGTTTCCGGACTGCTGAGGCTGTCAATCGCTTGTTGCCTTTGCCGTTGCGCTCGTTTTCTAGCAGAATATTGTATTGCTTGTACCAGTATTCGATTTCTGCGTTCAAACGGTCTTGCACCTGTTGGAGTACCCGCGCGTTATCAGCCTGTTTGCGTGCGGTTAACTCATCGAGTCGCGGCTTCGTGCCTTGTGCATACACCCAGCTTCGAACCAATTCCGTCTGATCATTGCGCACCCAATCGGAATCCAGCAGCTGCATCACCGCGATCTGTTCCTCATCACGTGCAGATTCATAATCCAAGTATGGCGGGGCAATGGAAAACCTCGGCTCATCATGCTGTGGAATCTGCAAATAATCAAAATGCTGAGAGACGGGCCGATTATGGATATCGGTGATGGTCTGCTCGGCGGCTGCCATAAGTACGGGCTCGTCGGGCTGCGTATCCGTGCGATCGATGAACACGGTGCCCCGATCAAGCTCGGCACCGAAGCGTTCGATAATCAATTCGGTTACCGCAGTCAACAAAGGCTCGCCAGGAGCGATGAGCACCGCGTCGGGCGCATCGGAGCCCACACTGATTTTGTCAGTGTCAAACGTCACTCGTTCGTAAGATTCTGCAAGCGTCTCATGCCTGTTCAGGCTTGCCGCCTTGCTGCGCACCGCGCCTGGCACATGAGTGAGTTGCCAACGTTGAGATTCCCGCCGCCTCGCAATACCATTGAGCCGCTTAAATGCAGTCAAGAAAAAATCTTCAATATACCCGGGTTGAAGCTTACGCTCACGCGTTTGCTCCATCATTTCGCGAACCTTCTTCACGTTCAGACTGGGGTACATAGCCGAGTTCGCAGACTTCTCGTCCACAAGTTCCTGCAGACCGTTCGCCACGCTATCGTCAATGGTTCGGTTCAACTGCGCCTTCACGTCGTCCCGGTCGCCATAGCGAATGGCTCGGATCATGAGCTCCTTGAGCGGCTTGCCATCAAAGGCATCGCTGTCGCCGAGAACGTTGAACAGGTTGCCGTTGTAGGCGTTCTTCATCTGGGCGATTTTGGTGAGCAGCTTCAGATACACATCGCCTTCACGCGTGTTCTTCGCCACGAGATTCCACAGCCAGCAGACTTGTTTTTGCCCGATGCGGTGGATGCGACCGAAGCGCTGCTCGATCCGGTTGGGGTTCCAGGGCAGGTCGTAGTTCACCATGAGATTGGCACGCTGGAGGTTCAGTCCCTCCCCTGCTGCGTCTGTTGCGACCAGGATTCGTGTAGCCGGGTTGTTCACGAAGTCGCGTTGACGTTGCTTGCGCTCATCCCTGTTCAAACCGCCATGAATCGTGACGACGGCTTCTGACCGACCAAGCAGCTTTGTGATGCGCTGTTGAAGATAGTTGAGCGTGTCTCGGTGCTCGGTGAACACGATGAGTTTATGGGGAGCGGGCGAAGATCCCGATTCGAGGACGTGGTCGCTTACGATGGTCGACAGCTCACGCCACTTGGTGTCCAGACCTGAATTTCTCAGTGTTCGTGCCTCAACAACCAACTCTTGCAGAGTTTGAATTTCCAGCTCAAGTTCCTCTTTGGTCTGAGCCGCGGTTGCCGAATCCACTACCTCGTCCATGTGAAGTTCAAGCTCTTGCTGCTGATTCTCAGAGGTCTCCTCCCACATATCCTCGTATCGGTCCTCGTCGAAGTTGATGTCATCATCATCGAGAACATCCGATAGGCGGTTACCGTCAAGATCGACCTGTTCTGATGTTGGATGTTCGATGTCATCCAAGCGCTTCGACAATCTGTCACGGCGCCGTTCCAGCGAGCGAAGAATCGCCTCCGGGCTGGATGCGAGCCTGCGCTGCAGAATAGTAAGCGCGAAACCAACGCTGTTACCACGCCTAACCGAGCCTGCCAAACCTGATGCCTTCAACTGGTCCGCCCTGCCCATGCCGGAGCGCACATACTCGGTCACATGCTCATAAAGGTTGAACTCTTCGGGTGAGAGCCGATAATCGACGGTCTCAGCCCTTCGCTCTGGGAACAGTGGCTTCCCATCGAAAGTCAACAGGTCTTCCTTGACCATGCGCCGCATCAGGCCCTTCGTATCCGTGTGATGGATCTTTGAACGGAATTTTCCGGCGAAACGGTCTGGATCCAGCAAAGCCATAAACAGCTGGAAGTCTTCTTCTTTGCCGGAATGCGGCGTGGCCGTCATCAGCAGGTA
>CALNAE010000102.1 GCA_937874315.1 uncultured Bifidobacterium sp.
ATGGGCTTCCAGACGGACAGTAGCGCCTTGCGTGTTCTATGGAAAGGAAAATTGGATGCGATGCGCCGTCGACTGCGGCCAACGATCGTTACGACAGTCGGGATATGCGCGCTTGCCTTTTTATCCACCGGCTTAGTTGTATCCACCGGCTTAGTTGCTGACGTCGCATATTGGCGTCGAACCCGATGATGCCGCGGTTAGTGTAGCATCATTATCGAAAGTACCTATGCATTATTAGCGTTCACCTCGGTGTTTGGCCAGGTGCCCGACTCTCGCGGCAACGCTGACAGACGAATCAAGGTGCTAAGACGGGACGCCGAGCCGGAGACCGGCATCGCTCCCTTGCACTCATCTAGGAAAGGTAACACATGGACAACGAATCGCAGCCCACTCAACAGCACCAGAATGCCACACCTTCCGAGTCGAATAACGGGGCCGCACCACACGTAGCGCAACCAGCAGCACACCGGGGCACACAACCCGGACCCGCGCCTCAGTTCAACCAAGCCCCACGGTTCAACGCTGCGCCCCAGTTCAACCGGACTGCGCAGCCCGGCCCCACATCGCAGCCCGATCCAATCCAACACCCGCAATTTGCCCCTAACACTCAACAACCGCTCCCGGGATACGCAATGCCACAAGCAGCAACGCTGGGAACTCCGTCGCAGGTTCCAAACCCCATACCGGCTACGATGCCTGCAATGCCCACGCGGAATATGAGCGGTGCAGCCAAAGGTTTCGCCATTGCCGGCTTCATCCTGGCACTCATCGGCTTGTTCGCCGTAATCTGGCAGTACAACAAATACCTCAGCCCATTCGGCGCCGTCGGTCTGGTCATGTCGGCCGTCGGCCTGCTTATCCCCGAAAAGGGCGAGGAACGCAACCATGCCACCTACATCTTCTCCATGGTCGGCATCATCATCTCGGTTATCGTACTCGTCGCCACGTTATTCATCGGACTGTTCAACATACAGCCGTTCCTGTCGTAAACCGACGGCGGACACGCCCTCGGCTGAAAACACGGAAGGCGACGTGTTCACTCAACGCGTCGCTGGGCCGGGTTGACAGACCGTGTCATTGCATGATCACGCCATTTTCAGTCCAGCATCCCTACAAGGCGTTACAGATATCCGATTCACAAAACAACCGCGGTATGG
>CALNAE010000103.1 GCA_937874315.1 uncultured Bifidobacterium sp.
GGTGCCATGATTCATGTCGATAACGGTCCCGATCTGTTCATCAAACGATACGATCGTTCGGTGCGAGATGCCGATACGATCCTTCCCTATCATCGTTTCGTTGCATGGTTGGCGCGTCACGGCATTGCCACGCCGGAATTCTTGCCGTTTCGGCAGGGCGGCCGCCTTGGCGATGCCCGGGATGTCGGCATTGACGGTGGAGACGGAAGCGACAGTGGAGGCGACAGCGTTGATATCGCTTGCGTCGACGACGTTACGGTGTTGGCAGCGGGCAGGCGAATATATGAGGTTTGTCGGCGTGCTCGAGGTCAAGACAGATATGTTGACGCTGTTACGTGGGATCCGGTACGGAATATCGCGCAGGCGCGGGAACTGGGCGTATTTGTCGCTCGCATCGCGTCGGCGGCAGAGGGATTCAGGATACCGCACGTGGCCAATGATCCGTTCCAGAACCGGTTCGGGTTGCTGCCCGCGCTTGCCGTCGCGTCCAACCGCCATGAAGCCGTTGCGAGATGGTTGCGCGAGCGACCGCGCGTGGCGCGCTACATCGTCGGCGCAGAGCGCGACCTGTTGCGGGATCTCGAACCATGCCGTGCCTTCGCTGCCGGTCTGGTCCATGACTATGCCACTCTGCCGCCATGCTGGACGCATGGTGATCCGCACTGCTCGAATTTCCTGTGGGAAGGTGACGGCCCGGTATCGGTGATTGATTTCGGGCTGGCTGCGCAGAACACTGCGATATTTGATCTCGTGATGGCGATCGAGCGGCACTGCATTCCCTGGGTGGGCATCGTCGAAGGGAAAGCCGTTGACTGTCGTGTGGACATGGCGCGGGCCATCGTTGCGGGCTGGTCCTCGGTGCGGCCATTGCGTGACGCGGAGCGTCGGGTGGTGGTGCAGATGCTGCCGATATGCCAGGTGGAGGCCGCACTCAACTGGATTGGGTATTACATGCGGGACGTTCAGGGCCGTGAGGATGCCGACTGGTGCTATGACGTGATGTTCCGGCAACATGTCGCGTGGTTCTACGGTGAGCAGGGCCGTGCTTTCCTTGATGACATTCGTCGCATTGTGAACGGTGCCCATCGCTAGCAATGGTGCGCCGTATCGCATAGCGCCCCCCGACATTCAGTCAATCAGTTCAGCGTGCCGGGGCAGATAGATAACGGGCAATAAAGAAATCAGTATCGTCGGCGCCGTGCGCCGACCATAATCGAAGGACAATAACGTATGTTGAGAGTCAGACTCGAATATGCACATCCATGGACGAACCATGCCGGGATGTATCTTGCGCGTGAACGCGGATACTACGCCGAGCATGGTCTCGATGTGGAATTTTCCAGCGGCGATTTCTTCCGAGGTGACCCCGCCTACCTTCTTGCCAGAGGCGAAGTCGACATCGCGCTGGTGCGGTTGAATCAACTGCTGTTTCATCAGCAGGGGGAGTCGTCGTTGGTTTCATTCGCCGTGATGAACCAGTGCCAGATAGGCGGTATCATCACGAATACGTCTACCGGAATTCATCGGTTCCGCGATCTCGAAGGCAAGCGCGTGTGCATCCCCATGGGCGTCAAACGACTGTACACCGAGCTTCGTCAGGCCGTCGAACAGGACGGCGGGGATTTCTCGAAACTCGTCACCATCGACCCGGGGGAGTGGGAACCAGACATTCGTTCCGTTGAACGAGGAAAGTTTGATGCATTCATCAATGTCGCCTGGTGGGAGCCATATCAAGGCTCGCTACCATTCGACCAATTGGTTGTGCTGCCGTTTGCCGACGACGTGGCGCCGCATCATTCCTACTATGTATCCGTGCGTCGTGAGATGCTCGACCGCAACCCCGAGCTGGTGCGTCACTTCGCTGATGCGACATCCCGAGGCTATGCTTTGGCGCGCGAGGACCCGGCAGCCGCAGTGCACGCACTGCAACCGGCCCTATGCCATATCGATCCCGATGTGTTGCGTGCCTCGCTCGATGCCGTGACGCCCTCGTGGTTCGACGATCATGGGAACTGGGGTGTCGCCAACCTCGACATGGTGCGCAGCTACACCTCGTGGATGGCCCAGCATGGGCATCTGAGCGTCCCGGAGGAGCGGGCGCTGCGGGCTATCGATTCGGGGTGCGTAACGAATGCATTGCTACCGAACCGTCACGACTCGATGCCCAAGCCGCTGGTGCTTGAAGATGTAGGGTGAGCGCTGCCGCAGCCGGGGTCCGCGCTTGACTCTGTGACTCTGTGGTGGTGCGATGGTCGTGGTAATCGCGGCGGTCGGAACATGCCGCGGTGACGACCCGCTGTAGTGTGGGAGCATGCATAACGACCACGAACAGTCATCCGAGCCCGAACGCGGACCGGTCAGTTCGGCAAATCATGAACCGACTCAAGATCGGCGCGTGGCACGCCCCATATTGTCGTACATACGGCGCACCGCAAGGCTTGACGACCGACTGCAGCGCGCGAAGGCCGCGTATGGGGAGGCGTACATGCTTCCTGTCGGCGCGGGACGGGGGAGTCTCAACGTCAGGCCCGGCCTGCGGTTTGATCGCTCGTTCGTCCGCATGGCGTGGGGTGATGATCGGCCGTTGATCGTCGAAGTCGGCACCGGTCAGGGCGAGAACGTCGTCGCGGCAGCCGCCGACCATCCCGAGTTCAATTTCCTGGCCGTCGAGGTCTATGACCCCGGCATTGCGCACACCTTGCTGTTGGCGGGCAAAAAGGGACTGACGAATCTTCGTATCGCTCAGGTCAACGCGCCGGAGCTGTTTGATGTGACCGCCGATTCGACGATCCATGAAGTCTGGACGTTCTTTCCCGATCCCTGGCCGAAGATGCGTCATCATAAGCGTAGGATCGTCCAGCCGGCGCTCGCCGATGGCGTCCATCGGACGTTGATCGACGGTGGCCTGTGGCGTATCGCCACCGACATCGAGGATTATGCGCTGCATGTGCATGAGGTCATGGACGGTCGTGCGGATTTCCGTAATATCGGCGATCTCACGGTGAGCCTGCCGACCGAGCATGTGGGCAAGGGCACGGCCGATCAGGCGCGAGAGATGCCGCACGCGGATTTCCTCGAGTCCGAACGGTTCGCAGGCAGGATCCTGACGAATTTCGAGCGTAAAGGCTTGGATGCAGGCAGACGAATCCATGATTTCGGTTATCAGACATGCTGAGGTGGCGGTCGGTGAAGCGATGTCGCGCTGTCGGTCTCAACACGCCGGTTTGCAAGTTGGCTATGGAATACGTAAACTAGCGGAGTTTGGTTAGCCCCCTTCGTCTAACGGTTAGGACACCAGACTTTCAATCTGACAACGAGGGTCCGACTCCCTCAGGGGGTACTATTCCGCAGTAACATGCGGATGAGGGCGGCGGTGGATGTCATGTCCACCGCCGCCCTTGTGTTATCGATCTGGGCCGTGCATGTCTTC
>CALNAE010000104.1 GCA_937874315.1 uncultured Bifidobacterium sp.
GTATCCACGCGCCAGCCGCGATGTTGATACACGCGTCGGTCCTGACCTTCTCGGGGTCAAAGCCTGCGCGTGTGAGGATGGGAAGCCATTCGGGCTGGATACCCATAAGACCGATGCCGCTGGCACGCGCGTGTTGCATCACGGTCTCTACCTGTGCCGGTGCGACATGGTAGTATGCGGCGGCAATTTCGCCACAGGGAGGGAGGGTGCTCATCAGTTTGAAAAGCAACCGTAAATATTTGAGTAATAGCTGGTTATGCTACTCACACCTAAGCCAGCGGTGCCACCGATTCCATTCGTCCCTGCGTAATTTGCTACGGTTCCCGTGAGCGCTACTGACAGCAGTTTTGGTGCGGAGCCGGGTGGACATGTGTAGTACGCTACATTCGACGCAATGCTCATCGTCACTCCAGGGCCCAATATTGCATATACGTCTGGATCGATGTACGGACGCCCAAGCCAGTAACTTGGGGAGGTTGTGAGGCCACTCGGTGGGTTCGTTTCGATTACTGTGTCCCCAGAAATGAGTGTTGTCGGATTATTGCTCGCAACGCCACCAATCCATGTATCAAATGACGCGGCCCTACCATTAGTCCCAACGGGAATGCTGATGGACGAAATCATGCCTTCTCCTCCCCCGAACGTTTTCCAGACCCCATTGACACATTCGAGATGTGTTCCAGTGCCGTCCGTGCTTGAGGCGAAAGCGCCGTTTGGTGAGCAGGTGCCCCCTGAGATGGCGGTGCCGTTATCCGTGCCGGTGATTGCGGCCTGCATGGTCGCGTGATTGGCGTTGGTGTCGGCGGCGGATCCGTCCATATGCTGGAAATAGACGCTGCCTTTTGTCCGCACGGCCGAGTTTGTCCCATCGCCATACAGGCAGGTTCCGGGCGCGTTAAACGCGCATCCGCCAGCTGTGACCGTGACGTTATTGGAAAAAACGCCCTGCCTGGCGTTGAGGGTTGCGACATTATTGATGTTGTTGCTGCCCATGTTCAGAGCGACACCCATGGTGTTGAGCTCGTCATGGCCCGGAACGCCGACACGGTACAGGAAATCATTGGTGTCGATGGTGGCAGAGGCGGCATCGCCGACAGTGACGGTCCCGAACAGATGGCCAGCACCCGGTGACGGCAGCCCGGAAAGCGAGAGGTTCCATGTCGTGCCATGGGCTTCGGATGAGTTGAGGCCGAGCATGCCGT
>CALNAE010000105.1 GCA_937874315.1 uncultured Bifidobacterium sp.
GGGGTCGTCTCAGAAAACGGAAAATAAAGCACGTTAAGGCCCAAGCCTTACCGGCGATGATTCCTTGCCCGTTTGCCGAGGGCAACGCCGGCAGCGATGGCCGACAACTTGAGGTAGGTGAACAGCCCTTCCCCGACTTCCTCGCCGCCCCACTCGGGCCGGGTTGGGAATGCACCGGCCGCGAGCGCGGCCAGTGTTGTCAGTCCGGCGAACAGGAAGCCGGCCCCCATGCCGTGACGCCAGGCGACCGGCGCCACAGCCAGTCCATAGGGAATGAGGCTGCGCACGGGCGCATCGGCGGCCAGGCTGCCAGCAATCGTCAGCAGCAGGATGGCGACGCCAAGCCATATGTGGGGCGATGCCCGCAGCCCGAGATTCACGACGCTTTCCCGTAGCGCTCCAGCACGTGCCGGCTCATGCCCTTAGCAAGCTCATCTTCGCCAAGAAAGACCTTCTCGGCCGCTTCCCGCTCCAGTAGATCGGCCTCTTCCTCATTGTGAGTGCGCACGACCGTCTCGATGCCGGGATTGAGCGTGCGGGCGGTCTGGATCATCTGCCGCACGTCGAAGGTGTCGGGCGTGGCGATCACCAGCATGCCGGCCCGCGCAATGTGCGCCTGGATCAGAACGGCGGGGTCCGAGGCGTCGCCGAAGACGGCGGCGATGCCCTTGGCTCGCAACCGTTCGACCACTTCCCGGTTCTGCTCGGCCACGACGTAGGGGATGTCGCGCTCGGTGAGCGCTTCGCCGATGCGTCGGCCGACGCGGCCGTAGCCCACCAGCACGACCTGGCCGGACAAATACCTCTCGTGGGTGGACGTGGGCAATTCGGCCAAGGGGTCGGTGCGCTGCTCCAGTTTCCTGGTCAGGTTCGAGTGCGACCGTAACCAGGATTGAAGCGGCTTCACGCTTGCAAACACCAGCGGGTTGAGGGCGATGGAGATCAGCGCGCCAGCGAGGATCAGGCTTTGCCCTTCGACTGGCAGCAGCTTCAAGCTCACCCCGAGCCCGGCCAGGATGAACGAGAATTCACCGATCTGTGCCAGGCTCGCGGACACGGTGAGCGCAGTATTCAGCGGATAGCGGAAGGCGAGCACCAAGGCTGCGGCGGCCAGCGATTTGCCGACGATGATGATGCCGACCACGGCGAGGACCTGGAGCGGACGTTCGACCAGCACCATCGGGTTGAACAACATCCCCACCGAGACGAAGAACAGCACCGCGAACGCTTCCCGCAGCGGCAAGGACTCCTCGGCGGCGCGGTGACTGAATTCGGATTCGCGCATCACCATGCCGGCGAAGAACGCGCCCAAGGCGAATGACACGCCGAACAAGGCAGTGGCGGCGTAGGCAATGCTGACGGCGGCGGCCACCACGCACAGGGTAAAGAGTTCGCGGGAACCGGCGCGGGCGACCTGCCACAGCAGCGCCGGGAAGACGCGGCGGCCGACCACCAGCATCAAGGCGATGAACGCCGACACTTTGGCCAGCGTGATGCCCAGGGTCTGCCAGAGATTCCCGCCGTCACTGCCCGGCGTCGTGCCGCCGAGCGCCCCGGCCAGGGGCGGCAGCAGGACGAGCACGAGCACCATGGCGAGGTCTTCGACGATCAGCCAGCCGACGGCGATGCGTCCGTTCATCGACTCCAGCGCGCCGCTGGCCTCCAGTGCGCGCAGCAGCACGACCGTGCTCGCCACCGAAAGCGCCAGGCCGAACACCAGCGCAGCGCCCAGCCCCCAGCCCCAGGCGGCGGCCACACCGGCCCCGAGCGCGGTGGCAACGGCGATTTGCAGCACGGCCCCCGGCAAGGCGATCTTGCGCACCTCCAGCAGGTCATCGAGCGAGAAATGCAGGCCGACGCCGAACATCAGCAGCATCACCCCGATTTCGGCCAGTTGCCCGGCGATCTCGGTATCGGCGATGAAGCCGGGCGTGAACGGGCCGATGAGAACGCCAGCCAGGAGGTAGCCAACCAGCGCCGGCAGCTTCAGCCGGGCGGCCAGGAAGCCCAGCACGAGAGCCAGGCCGAGCGCGGTAGCGATGGTCGTGATCAGGGGAACGCTATGGAGCATCAACGCGCTCCTTCCTTGCATCCCATCGGGTGGGGTCAACCATGAGGATTCCTTTGTGATTGTCAGACTGGGCTATACCCTAAATTAACGTCAGGGCAGGCCCGGCCAAAGCGTCAGAATAGAATCGTAATTTACATTGATTGACACGCTTAGCCAAGAGTCATAGATTTCTTCCTGACACACAACCCGCGCAGGAGACTTTTTTGTGAACGGTCAACGGATTGGCTATGTCCGCGTCAGCAGTTTCGACCAGAACCCGGAACGGCAATTGGAGAACGTGACGGTGGACCGCGTGTTCACCGACAAGGCATCGGGCAAGGACACGCAGCGCCCGGAGCTGGAAAGACTGCTCGCGTTTGTGCGCGAGGGCGACACCGTGATCGTGCATAGCATGGATCGCCTGGCGCGCAACCTGGATGACCTGCGCCGCGTGGTGCAAGGCTTGACCAAGCGCGGCGTGCGCATCGAGTTCGTCAAGGAAAACCTGACCTTCACCGGCGAAGACTCGCCGATGGCGAACCTGATGCTGTCAGTGATGGGCGCGTTCGCCGAGTTCGAGCGGGCCTTGATCCGCGAGCGGCAGCGCGAAGGGATCGCGCTGGCCCGGCAGCGTGGCGCTTACCGGGGCCGCAAGAAATCGCTGAACAGCGAGCAAATTGCCGAGTTGAAACGCCGGGTGGCTGCCGGCGAGCAAAAGGCGCTGGTCGCCCGCGACTTCGGCATCAGCCGGGAAACCTTGTATCAATACCTGCGGGAAGACTGAGCATGCCGCGCCGTTCGATTCTGTCTGCCGCCGAGCGCGACAGCCTGCTGGCATTGCCAGATACCAAGGATGAGTTGATCCGTCACTACACGTTCAGCGAATCCGACCTGTCCATCATCCGGCAGCGGCGCGGCCCAGCCAACCGGCTGGGCTTCGCCGTGCAGCTCTGCTATCTGCGTTTCCCCGGCATCATCCTCAGCGTGGATGAGACGCCGTTTCCGCCCATGCTGAAACTGGTCGCCGACCAGCTCAAGGTCGGCGTCGAAAGCTGGGACAAGTACGGGCAGCGGGAGCAGACCCGGCGCGAGCACCTGGTCGAGCTGCAAACGGTGTTCGGCTTCCAGCCGTTCACGATGAGCCACTACCGGCAGGCCGTCCAGTTGCTGACCGAGTTGGCCATGCAGACCGACAAGGGCATCGTGCTGGCCAGCACCTTGATCGAACATCTGCGGCGGCAGTCGATCATTCTGCCCGCCCTCAACGCTGTCGAGCGGGCGAGCGCCGAGGCGATCACCCGCGCCAACCGGCGTATCTACGATGTTCTGGCCGAGCCGCTGTCGGACGCGCACCGCCGCCACCTCGACGACCTGCTCAAGCGCCGCGACAACGGCAAAACGACCTGGCTGGCCTGGCTGCGTCAGTCGCCCGCCAAGCCGAACTCGCGGCACATGCTCGAACACATCGAACGCCTCAAGGCGTGGCAGGCGCTCGACCTGCCTACCGACATCGAGCGGCTGGTACACCAGAACCGGCTGCTCAAAATCGCCCGCGAGGGCGGCCAGATGACGCCCGCCGACCTGGCGAAGTTCGAGCCGCAGCGCCGCTACGCGACCCTGGTGGCGCTCGCCATCGAGGGCATGGCCACCGTCACCGACGAAATCATCGACCTGCACGACCGCATCCTGGGCAAGCTGTTCAACGCCGCCAAGAACAAGCATCAGCAGCAATTCCAGGCATCCGGCAAGGCGATCAACGCCAAGGTAAGGCTGTTCGGGCGCATCGGTCAGGCGCTGATCGATGCCAAGCAGGCGGGCCGCGATCCGTTCGCCGCCATCGAGGCGGTCATGTCTTGGGACGCCTTCGCCGAGAGTGTCACCGAGGCGCAGCGGCTCGCGCAACCCGAGGACTTCGATTTCCTGCACCGCATCGGCGAGAGCTACGCCACGCTGCGCCGCTACGCCCCGGAATTCCTCGACGTGCTCAAGCTGCGGGCCGCGCCCGCAGCCAAGGACGTACTTGACGCCATCGCGGTGCTGCGCGGCATGAACGCCGACAACGCCCGCAAGGTGCCCGCCGATGCGCCGACCGACTTCATCAAGCCGCGCTGGCAGAAGCTGGTCATGACCGACACCGGCATCGATCGGCGCTACTACGAGCTGTGCGCGCTGTCGGAGTTGAAGAACGCGCTGCGCTCCGGCGACATCTGGGTGCAGGGATCGCGCCAGTTCAAGGACTTCGAGGATTACCTGGTGCCGCCCGCGAAATTCGCCAGCCTCAAGCAGGCCAACGAGTTGCCGCTGGCCGTGGCCACCGACTGCGACCAGTATCTGAATGACCGGCTGACCCTGCTGGAAACGCAGCTTGCCACCGTCAACCGCATGGCGCTGGCCAACGATCTGCCGGACGCCATCATCACGGAGTCGGGCCTGAAGATCACGCCGCTCGATGCGGCGGTGCCCGACACTGCGCAGGCGTTGATCGACCAGACGGCGATGATCCTGCCGCACGTCAAGATCACCGAGCTGCTGCTGGAAGTGGACGAGTGGACGGGCTTCACCCGGCACTTCGCGCACCTGAAATCGGGCGACCTGGCCAAGGACAAGAACCTGCTGCTGACCACGATCCTGGCCGACGCGATCAACCTGGGCCTGACCAAGATGGCCGAGTCTTGCCCCGGCACCACTTACGCCAAGCTGGCTTGGCTGCAAGCCTGGCATATCCGCGACGAGACCTACGGGGCGGCGCTGGCCGAGCTGGTGAACGCCCAGTTCCGGCATCCCTTCGCCGAGCACTGGGGCGACGGCACCACGTCATCGTCGGACGGCCAGAACTTCCGCACCGGCAGCAAGGCCGAGAGCACCGGCCACATCAACCCGAAATACGGCAGCAGCCCTGGGCGGACGTTCTATACGCACATCTCCGACCAGTACGCGCCGTTCCACACCAAGGTGGTCAACGTCGGCGTACGCGACTCGACCTACGTGCTCGACGGCCTGCTGTACCACGAATCCGACCTGCGCATCGAGGAGCACTACACCGACACGGCGGGCTTCACCGATCACGTCTTCGCCCTGATGCACCTGTTGGGCTTCCGCTTTGCGCCGCGCATCCGCGACTTGGGCGACACCAAGCTCTACATCCCGAAGGGCGACGCCGCCTTTGAAGGGCTGAAACCGATGATCGGCGGCACGCTCAACATCAAGCACGTGCGCGCCCACTGGGACGAAATCCTGCGACTGGCCACCTCGATCAAGCAGGGCACGGTGACGGCCTCCCTGATGCTGCGTAAGCTCGGCAGCTACCCGCGCCAGAACGGCCTGGCCATCGCCCTGCGGGAACTCGGCCGCATCGAGCGCACGCTGTTCATCCTGGACTGGTTGCAAAGCGTCGAGCTGCGCCGCCGCGTGCATGCCGGGCTGAACAAGGGCGAGGCGCGCAATGCGCTGGCACGCGCCGTGTTCTTCAATCGCCTGGGCGAAATCCGCGACCGCAGCTTCGAGCAGCAGCGCTACCGGGCCAGCGGCCTCAACCTGGTGACGGCGGCCATCGTGCTGTGGAACACCGTCTATCTGGAGCGGGCCACCAAAGCCGTCAACGGTCACGATGTCGCGCTGCTGCAATACCTGTCGCCGCTCGGCTGGGAGCACATCAATCTGACCGGAGATTACCTCTGGCGCAGCAGCGCCAAGATCGGTGCAGGCAAGTTCAGGCCGCTGCGACCGCTGCAACCGGCTTAGCGTGCTTTATTTTCCGTTTTCTGAGACGACCCC
>CALNAE010000106.1 GCA_937874315.1 uncultured Bifidobacterium sp.
GGAAGTATGAGCGGAGAAGACGATCGGCCCTCGACGCCGGCGACCTCTGGAGTGCTTACACAAGATTCCGCGACGAAGAAATCTTCAACCAATGACGGCACCATAACGAGCCATGGTGCGATTTCAAATCATTCGTCGAATAGTTCGGATGACTTGCCCACCGTGCAGGGCGGATATCTTGCGGACCTGAAGATATCTGATGTCGTTCCCAACGCGCATCAGCCTCGCTCAATCTTTGACGAAGACGAGTTGAATGAGCTTGCCGACTCTATCCGTCAAGTAGGGGTACTGCAACCTATTGTTGTCCGCAAGTATCCGGTACGTAATGTTCACGCAGGTGGGCCTGGGGCAACTGCCGATATTGCGACCAAATCATCCCAGGCGGACGGATCAAGAACCAGTCAGGAAGGCAGAGCCGAAGGTGATGCGCTTCAGAGCGCCATAACGGCTGCAAATGGGAACGACGTTGGTTCAGAGGTGACTCAGCCCGGTTCGAAGATTACTTCCGGAGAGATCGATGCCGGTGGAGTTCGGTATGAGCTTATTATGGGCGAGCGTAGATGGAGAGCTTCGCAACTGGCGGGGCTTGACACGATCCCAGCGATTGTCAAGACAACGCAGGATGACGATATGCTACGCGACGCACTGTTGGAGAACCTGCATCGAGTAAATCTGAATCCTCTGGAAGAGGCGGCAGCGTATCAGCAAATGATAAAGGAATTTGGGTTAACGCAGGCAGCGTTGTCAAAAGCGGTATCTAAGTCTCGTCCACAAATAGCGAATATGTTAAGGCTGTTGAACCTTCCCGGCAATGTGCAAAAACGAGTAGCGGCGGGTGTGCTCTCAGCGGGCCATGCGCGTGCGCTGCTTGGCCTGAATTCGCCGGAGGATATGGATGCGCTGGCAAAGCGGATTATAGCGGAAGGTTTGTCGGTCAGAAGCACCGAGGAAATCGTGGCGTTGAAGACTCAATCGCCTGCGACAGCCAAGATTGCTACCGAAAAGAGACCGAATCTATGGGAGGAATCTCCCGTTCGACGACATCTAGAAGATCATTTTGAAACGAAGGTAGCGATTCGTGGTACTGAGAAGCATGGAAAGATTGAAATTGTCTTCTCTTCGCCGGAAGACATGCGACGGATCGTCGACTTGCTTATTCCCAATCAGAATCAGGCAGACGCTGATCCCCGATCACATTCGGACGGCTGGGTGTAATCCGATGTGAGAACCCCGCCCGTTCGACTCATTGTCATGGTTCGGGCCGGGAGCTCAGCGATTTCACTCGGCGGTATACCGTGTTGAGGCACCGTGTTGAGTCATGAAATCGAGGTATCGGGTACTGCGGTACAAGCCGGTTGGGTGCATTGAGTAGTGAGGTGCTGCCGGTTGGAATGCCGAGTGTTGAGGCACCGTGTGTTGAGGCACCG
>CALNAE010000107.1 GCA_937874315.1 uncultured Bifidobacterium sp.
GCGCGCATCGACCACGCCGAGATGCTGCCTGAATCGTGCGACAGCGACACGGACGTCGCCGCCGCATGGCGCACGCAGCGAGAACGGTTCCTCGGCGGATTTACCTCGGTCACGGCGAGCGCCTGGGTGCGCGACACCCGATGGAGCGACATACGGGATTGGGCGATCAGCGTCACCGAGCAACAGACAAGCATCACGCCGCCGGAAGACGAAGGCTGGAGCTTCCTCCAACTCGGATTCGTCGACCGGCTGCGGAATGAATCGGACCGAGTTGTCACAGACGCAGGCCGTGTGTGCAGATTCCCGGATCACATACAGCATGCTCAGATGGGTGGCACGGTCGCGCGTAGGGCAGGCTGCAAGCCCTCCGATGCTCCGACGATCGGCCTTGGGGGGGCGAATCGGCGCTCAACACGGTCCGCCTTATGCGTCTGGCGATGCTCCGGGTCCGACGATCCCGATGTCTTTGAGATTGCGGGCTTCCCGGCTTGCCGGGTCGTACGGCTTCGCGGCGGTGAAGATCACACGCACGTGCTCCGGGGTCGTTATCTCAAGGTCGACGGTGTTCCACGGAGTGGTCCTCGCCGCTTGGGTACATCCGGGGCGCACGGACTCGCAGCTCGCGTCGATGCCGTCGATTTGACTCAGCACGCACGCAAAGCTCACGGTCGTCGCCGGCGCCGCATCGGCCCCCGTTATGGTCGGTACGAGGAGGACATCCTGGAACGCCCAACGTCGCATATGCGTGAGTCTTCCGGGGATGGTGAATAGGTTGAAGAATCCCAATCCGTCTCGCCAGAACCGTTCTGACTCAGCAAGGTCGACAGTGGGCACCGTGACGAACATCGGCATCCCGTAGATGCCGTGGAACTGTTCGGGCGGAGCCCCATCCATGCCGGGCGCGGGAACTGGACTCATCTCAAATGCGTTGTAGTAGTTGCTCATGTGTCCAGTCTCATGCCTGACGTGGCGTGAGGGTCAACTCGGGTGCGCGAAGCCAGGGGCAGGAAACTCGTCCGGCAGGCCTTCAGCGCGGCGACGGTGCCAGATGAGGACCTGCTGATTCCAGCCGACCAGGTAAGCCACCAAGTCCGCGGGGCTCATCATCGGCCCCTTCACGTGGCCTTGCAAGACCGGTTCGCGCGTTGCGGCGACAGGAACACGGTCCAAGTCCTTGTCCAGTTGCGTGAAAGTCTTCTCGATCGCGGCGAGAAGATCGTCTTTGGTTGCGGGAATGGCCATCAGTGCCTCGGCTCCGCGCGGGGAGAGCTGTCGTAGCCGCGCATCGGGTCTCGTTTCTCATCCTATGAGTTCGATTCGACCTTTGAGCCTGTTGAATCTGTTATGTAAAAGGCGCGGCTCGCCGAACGGGCATTGAACCGGAAGACACCATGCCAAGTCGGAGTGACGGAAAGTCATGGAACAAAAATACGGAAAATGACGGAGTAGAATTAGGGAAAAGTACGGAATAAAATCAAGGAAAATGACAGAGTGAACGGAGATACGCGATGAGTCTGAGGCAGCAGGAGTACCGGAACCGGCTTGTTGACACCAAAATAAACACCATGCTTGATGCATTCGGTGCCGTAGCGGTGGACGGACCAAAATGGTGCGGCAAGACCTGGACCGCCTTGAACCATGGCAACAGCGTGGTCTATGTTGGAGACCCTGCCGGGAATTTCCAGAACCGACGGGTGGCACAGCTCGACCCGGCGCTGGTGTTGAACGGAGAAGCTCCAAGGGTCATTGACGAGTGGCAGGAAGTGCCCGCACTGTGGGATGCGGTGCGATTCGCGGTGGATCAGTCGACGCAGCGCGGCCGATACATTCTCACTGGTTCGTCCACGCCTAATTTCAAAGGGGTGATGCACAGCGGTGCGGGGCGCATCGGCGTAATCAGAATGCGCCCGATGTCGCTGTTCGAATCCGGGCAATCCAGCGGCGACGTGTCTCTTTCCGCCATGTTTGACCACCCTCTTGAATCACGTCCGACCGGAGAAGTCACGTTGAGCAGCCTGATAGAGCATGTCATCAGAGGCGGTTGGCCGGGAGTAATCGGATTGTCGCAGAATGCCGCGCGCGAAGTGTCTGAAGGATATCTCTCTGCGGTGACGCACGATGACATCAGTCGGGTCGACGGCGTAAACCGCAGCCCACACAGAGTCATGATGCTGCTGCGTTCACTGGCCCGCAATGAGGCGACCGTCGCCAGCAACAAGACGCTGAAAAATGATATGCAAGAGTATGAGGACGACGCTCTCGATGAAAAAACCATTGCGGACTATCTTGAGGTGCTGCGACGTTTGTTCCTCGTCGACGAACAGCCGGCGTTCAATCCGAATATGCGTTCTTCGGTGCGCGTGGGGAAAATGCCCAAGCGACATCTGGCTGACCCCTCGCTGGCTGCGGCCGCCTTGGGTGCGACAGCGGAAACACTCGCCAATGATTTGAACACCTTCGGTTTTCTGTTCGAAGCCATGTGCGAGCGCGATCTGCGGGTGTATGCGCAATGCGCCGGCGGCGAGCTATATCATTATCGCGATGGTCGGGGCCGCGAAATCGACGCCGTCGCCACCGTGCCTGACGGACGATGGGCCGCCATCGAAATCAAGCTGGGTGCACACCAGATCGACGAAGCCGCGTCGAAGCTCTTGGCATTGCAGCGCGATATGCACGACGATCCGCGAGCCACCCCGCCGTCGATTCTCTGCGTCGTATGCGGCATGACATCGTATGCATACACCCGTCCCGATGGAGTATGCGTCGTGCCTATCACCGCGCTGCGCGATTGAATCCATGGCTCTTTGCGAGCAGACGCCCATGCACTGGAGTCCCCCGCTTCTTGCAGCCGCCCAGCACGGTGGATCAATGCGCGGCATTCCGGCCATGTCCCCATCGCCATCCGATTCCCACCTGGTTTGCAACATTTTTAAAAGTTTCATGAATCTTTTCGTGGTAAACTCTTGTGTGCTGGCTAATGACGGACAGCGCACAAGAGGTGGGTCTTGGGTTCAACTCACCGTCGTGGGTAAAGAAGGAGTTTCTATGTCTACTAAAACGGCAGAAGAAATCATAGCGAGCGTG
>CALNAE010000108.1 GCA_937874315.1 uncultured Bifidobacterium sp.
TGTTTCGGCAGCGCCCGGTGCGCGGCGAGCGCCTCGATGCCGGGAACCAGCGATTCGAGCACCATCGTGGTCTTACCCGAACCCGAAACCCCGGTGACCGCGGTCATACGACCGAGTGGGATGCTGACATCCAAGGCATGCACGGTATGGATCGGGCCGGTCCGCATATGAATCCACGAGGCGCCGTCGGAGGAGTTCGGCGGAGTCCTGCGCGTTCGTATGAGCACGGGTTCACTGCCGGACAGGAAACCGGCGATTTTCGAGCGGCGGTCGGCCTCGATCTGCCGCAGACCGCCCTGCGCGATGATTCGTCCACCTCGTGTCCCGGCGCCCGGGCCCAGCTCAATCAGATGGTCCGCGGCTCGCAGCACCTGCACGTCATGGTCGACGAAGACCACGGAGTTACCGGCGGCAAGCAGATCATGCATCACGCCGATCAGGCCTTCGATATTGGCCGGGTGCAGCCCGGTGGATGGCTCGTCGAGCACATAGAGCACGCCGGTGGTTTCGTTGCGCACCGCGCGGGACAGCTGGGCACGCTGCCGTTCTCCCGTGGACAGCGAGCCATTCGCACGGTCTAGGGTGAGATATCCCAATCCCAACTGCATAAGTCTGCGCCCCATATTTTCCAAGGTATCGACAAGATCCTCGGCCATCGCGCGCATCTCATCGGGCAATGTCTCGACCGCTTTCGGAGCCCAGTCCAGCACGCGGGAAAGCGACCATGCAGTGACCTCGGCCAGATTCACGCCGCCGATCAGCGGCAGGCGCGCCTCGGCGTTGAGCCGACTTCCCCCACAATCGGGGCAGACGCGCTCCTCGAGAAACTTGTTGACCTTGGCCAACCGTCGTTCGTCGTTAGCGCGTTCCAACTCCTTCTGAACGGTGAGTCTGGCGTTGCGGAAGGTGAAATCGAGATGGTGCACGCCCTTGACCGAGGTGAAGGTGATGTGTTTCTTCTCTTGCGGACCATGGAAGACGATATCGCGTTCACGGTCGTTCAATTGGTTCCAAGGGATGTCGGTGCGCACGCCGAACTCGCGGACGATATCGGGCTGCACATTGAACCCGAAGGTGCGCCAAGGCACCACCGCCCCCTGATCGATGCTCAGGGTGGGGTCGGGCACCAACGTCGCGTCATCGACGCTGCGCACAATGCCCGTGCCCTGGCACGTCGGACAGGCGCCCGTGGAATTGAACGCGAGCATTTCGGCGCCCGGTGCATGGATCTCGGCTCCGCAGATCTCACAATGCAACGGAAGTCCCGCGGCCACCGCCATCGTCGGGGCATGGTAATGACCGTTGGGACAGCGATGAGATGCCAGTCGAGAGAACATCAACCGCAACACGTTGAGCAGTTCCGTGGCGGTGCCGAAGGTGGAACGCACGCCTCCCGCACCGGGACGTTGGCGCAGCGCCAGCGCCGGTGGCAGAAAACGGACCTCGTCCACGTCGGCGTGTTCCGCCTGGGTCATCCGCCGACGCGTATAGGTCGACAATGCATCAAGATAACGCCGCGACCCCTCGGCATAGAGCACTCCCAAAGCCAGCGAGGACTTGCCTGATCCGGAGACGCCCGCGATACCGACCAGCCGGTGCAGCGGAATCGAGACGTCGACATCGGCGAGATTATGCACCCGCGCCCCGCGGATCTCTATCGCAGCCGGTTGGTGGGCCCGATCATGACCGTGGTCTTGCGTATGCATCGACTATCAGCGACCACGGCGGAACGGCGTCGACTTGCCGCCGCGACGGCGACCGAATCCGGCAGCGGTGCGGCCGCGTTGCACGGCACCACGATTACGGCCGTTGGCCTGACCGCCATGACGCTCGCCGCCGCGCTGACTCTCACCATCGTCGTAGGACCGACCGCGCGAATCCTGATGCGAAGAGCTGCGGCGACCGCGATATCCCTCGTCACGGGACTGCCTGTCGCGTGATTCGTTGCGGTCACGCCCCTGAGTTTCTTCGGACCGGCCGCGCCCGCGCCTTCCGCGACGCGTTCCGGCTTTGCCCTGTCCCCCACGTCCACCTTGACCACCGGCATTCGGCGTCGCCGCCGGCAGAGCCCAGTTCTTCAGCAACGGCGCGTGTTCGCCGACCAGTTCCAGCAACTCCGACGATTTCGGGGTGATGTCAATCGCAGTGGCGTGAATGCCCGCATGCTGGAACATCAACCTCGCATCCCGACGCTGTTCGGGCAGCACCAGCGTTACCACGTCTCCTGATTCGCCGGCGCGTGCGGTACGCCCGGAACGGTGGAGGAAGGACTTGGGATCCTCCGGCGGCTCGGTCTGCACCACCAGCGCGACATCGCTGACGTCGATGCCGCGAGCGGCCACATCGGTGGCGACCATCACGCGCACATCGCCGTTGGCGAAGGCGGCGAGATGCCGGTCACGCTGGTTCTGAGACAGGTTACCTTGCAGATCCACGGCGGGAATGCCGGCGTCGACGAGTTTCTTGGCCATCTTCTTGGCCTGATACTTCGTTCGGGTGAACAGCAGCCGTTTGCCCAAGCCCGAGGCCAGTTCGCGAATCACGTCGTATTTGTCGGCCTTGGTGACCCGGAACACGTGCTGGGTCATGGTGTCGACCTGCGCGTCGACCGCGTCGACCGCATGGACCTTCGCATCCGTGAGGAATTCCCTGACCAGCTTGTCGACGCCATGGTCGAGCGTCGCCGAAAACAGCATGCGCTGGCCATCTGGGTCAACCTGATCAAGCAGCCGTGTGACGGCCGGCAGGAAGCCCATGTCGGCCATTTCGTCCGCCTCGTCCAACACCGTGATCTCCACGCCGTCCAACGACAGCAGCCGTTGGCGCAGCAGATCCTCGAGTCTGCCGGGGCATGCGACGATGATGTCGGCACCGTTGCGCAGCGCCTCGACCTGACGCTTCTGGTTGACGCCGCCATAGATGGTGACGGTGCTCATCCGATAGGCATCGGCCAACGGCGCGATGACCTCGTCGATCTGGTTGACCAATTCACGGGTCGGCGCCATGACCAAGCCACGCGGCCGCGGCAGCATCGCCTGTCGGCGCGAGGCGTCATCGCCGTGCTCGCGCCAATGCTCAAAGCTGCGGATGGCGACGGCGCTGCCGCCGTGCTCCCCCAGCCGCGCGATCAAGGGTATGGCGAA
>CALNAE010000109.1 GCA_937874315.1 uncultured Bifidobacterium sp.
GCGATCGCATTCGGCGTTTCCGTAATCATTTCCGCCTATTCCCTGGGCAATGTCTCCGGAGCGCATCTCAATCCCGCCATCTCGTTCGGCATGCTGCTCGATGGCCGGCTCTCGCTCATTGATTTCATCGGCTATGTCGTCGCGCAGTTCCTCGGCGCCATCGCGGCTGCAGGCATCCTTACGGTGTTCACGGGTTCCACGAAGTCATTGGGAGCCAACGGCTATGGTGATGCTTCCGCGTTGGGCACCGGCATGGGCACGGCCTTCCTTGTGGAAACCGTGTTGACCTTCTTCTTCGTGCTCGTCGTCCTTGGCGCCACCTCGAAACCCGAATACTCCAATATCGCGGGTCTCGTCATCGGCATCGCACTGGCCGGCGTGGTACTACTCGGTTTGCCCTTCACCGGTACTGGTGTCAATCCCGCTCGTTCCTTCGGACCGGCGTTGCTGAGCCGCGGCGAGGCCTTGTCACAGGTCTGGCTGTTTATCGTTGCACCACTGGTGGGAGCGGCAATCGCGGCGGTTGTACACCGCTTCGTCCTTGCTCCCGGATATCTGAAGCAGGACTGATCCTCCCTCTATTCGATTAGATTGAGATCCTTGGACCCTGAACCTTCGGGCCCTGAGCCCCGATAACCGCATCAAGTCGGTGTCGGGGCTCACTTATATTTGGACATCGGGCCGGGCAAGACCGCATCGGACCAAGCGTAAGCCCTTACCGCGGCCGTTGCATTGCCACCTGCCGCGCCTGCCGCGTCGTCGCATCGATGTGAGCCAGCGTCGCCCGCTGCGCGTCGGATTGCCGAGGCTCGAATTGGCCGTAACGGCGTTCGGCCGCCGTGCGAATGAGAAAATCGGATATGGCCGGATTCTTGGGTAGCAGCGAGCCGTGCATGTAGGTGCCGATGACATTGCCGACCTGCGCCCCTTCCGTGTGGTCCTTGCCGTTGTTGCCGGTGCCGTCATGCTCGACGATTCCCAGCGGCTGCACGCCTTCGCGCAGGAAGGTCTGACCGGAATGGTTCTCGTAGCCGACGATGTCGCCGAAGCGTTCGCAATGCTCCACGAGGTTGCCGATCATGCGCACGTCATGGCCCTGGGTATAGACGCCGAAGATGCCGATGCCGTCGAGCCGCGTTCCTTCGATCGTCTCGAAATACTCGCCGAAGAGCTGATACAGACCGCAGATCGTGAGCATGGGGGTACCGTCAGCGGCCAGATCGCGCAGCGCGTCGGCACGCAAGAACAGATCGTCGACGATACGTTGTTGACCGTTGTCCTGGCCGCCGCCGCCTAGGATCATATCGACGTGCGCCGGCCAGTCGTCGCCCTGATTGTACGTGCACAGATGCGGCTCATAACCATACAGCTCCAGTCTTCGCACGACGGTCAAGACGTTGCCCCAGTCGCCGTAGATATTCATATCCTTGGGATACAGCGACATGACGTCAATCACCGTGTTCGCCATGGCATCTCCTTCCACGTCATATTCCACGTCATATTCCACGTCGTGCCAACACGCGCCGCGCCGATGCCGGCAACACCGACGGCCGCGCCGTTTGTCCCATGCGTGCGGCGGCTTCGTTCCTCGTCACGGCCTTCGATGTT
>CALNAE010000110.1 GCA_937874315.1 uncultured Bifidobacterium sp.
GCGGTGAAGGCCAACGGCTTCGTGTTCGTCTCCGGACAGCTGGGCATCGACCCCGCGACCGGCGAATTGGCCGGTGTCACCGCCGGCGAGCAGGCGGCGCAGGCGTTGCGCAATATCTCGCATATTCTTCGGGCGGCCGGGACGGATGTCGACCATGTGGTGAAGGCGACGATCTATCTGTCCGATGTCCAGGATTTCGGCGAGGTGGATAGCCAATACGCGAAGGTCTTCGCCGGAGCGGTCAAACCCGCTCGCGTGGCGTTCGGCGGCAACGCCATTCCCAAGGGCGCGTTGGTCGAGATCGACGCCATCGCCGTGGCATGAGCCCTGGTGTGGCCGGCCGGTCCGTCATGCGCGTGTTCTGCACGCAGGCCGCGCCGGATGATTCCGGTCTGCTGCAGACGTTGGCCGAGCGCCCATATCTGTCCGACTCGACCGATTGGGCCGACCCGTCTGGCTCGTCGACTTCGGGGGACCGAGGCGTCGCCATTCGCGTCGATGTCGACGACAGCCGTCAACGCATTGACGGCTTCGGCGCATCCATCACCCAGGCCAGCGCTTACCTGTGGCGGCACCGGGCCCGCGATCCCGATGCGATGATGCGCGCGTTGTTCGACCCGGTGCAGGGCATCGGCCTGTCGATGCTGCGCCAGCCGATCGGTCCCAGCGATCATGTCACGCGACCTTACTCCCTGTTGGGCAGGCTGCCCGATCGACGGCTGCACGGTCTGGATTTCCGTCAGGAGGACGCTGAGATCCTACCTGCGATTCATGCGGCGGCCCGATATGCGTCCGGCCGTGGTCTGCGTGTGATCGGCTCGGCGTGGAGCGCACCGTGGTGGATGAAAACCAACGGCAGCGTCCTGGGTCAATGGAGGGCCTGGCCACATGTCACCGGATGGCTGCGACCATCGTGTTATGGCGTGTATGCGCGCTACCTATCGGCGTTCCTGCGGCATTACCGCGCCCAGGGCGTGGACGTGTTCGGCGTCACGCCGATCAACGAACCGGACAATCCCCAATGGCATTGGCCGTCCATGGCCATGACCCCCCGGCAGCAGGCGCGTTTCATCGCCCGCTACCTGGCTCCTCAACTGCGTGCGGACAGGCTTGGCGACGTGCGCATCATGTGTTGGGATCACAACTATTCCACCGCGCGTTATCCGCGTGGCTCCTTCGTCGAAACGCTGTATGCCGAACGGGGCGCGAAGATGGCCACCGCGGGTTCGGCATGGCATTATTACGGCGGTAGCCCGGCGACGATGGAGGAGATTCACCGGCGTTGGCCCGATAAGGGCATCTGGGTAACCGAGGCGTCGGGAGGGGACTGGGGTCCGCGCAATTGGCGCGCCGCGTTGCTGTCGATGGGCGGCGCAATCGTCGACATGCTCAACCATTGGGCGCAGTCGGTCGTGTTATGGAACATCGCCCTCGACGAGCGTGGCGGGCCGGACTACTATTACCGTCGCGAGGCCCTCGGACATTCGCTGAATCGCGGATTGCTGACGGTTGGGGCCGACGGCACGTATCGGCGTAACGCCGATTATTTTGCGCTCGGTCACATCAGCAAATTCGTGCCGCCCGGGTCGCGGGTCGTCGATTCTCAGGTCGTTGGGTCGCGGACCGTCGATCCATGGGACTCCACCGATGCGAGAGCCGGTGCGGCTGGCCTGCGGCACGTCGCCTTCCGCACGCCTGATGACGAACGGGTCCTCGTGCTCGTCAACGCGGGTGAGACCGCACGCCGCCTTACTATCGAAGAACGGGGGCGGCGTTGGACGGTGCTGCTGCCGCCGTCGTCGCTCAATACCGCGTTGTGGCGGCCTGATCTGTCACCTGGCTCGGTACACTGGGGAGAATGAGTCCTGAAGCATTAAGTGAACTGATTGCAACCATTGCGCACCGTCTTGTCGCCTCCGGGGAGGCGGGCACGCTCAGCGATGAGCTGATCCCCGCGACCGAGCGACTGGCCGTGATGCGGCCCCGGGATCGTTCGCATGGCGATTGGGCCTCCAACGTCGCCATGCAGCTGGCGAAGAAGGCCGGCATGAAGCCTCGGGAGCTCGCCGAGCTGTTCGCCCGAGAGCTGTCCGGCACCGACGGCATCGCCTCGGTGGAGGTGGCCGGTCCGGGGTTCATCAACATCACGTTGGACTCGGCCTCCGCGGCGGCCGTCGTCGACAAGGTGCTGGCCGAAGGCAAGTCCTACGGCAGTAACGATCATCTGTCGGGCAACACGCTGAATTTGGAGTTCGTCTCGGCCAACCCGACCGGCCCGATTCATATCGGCGGCGTGCGTTGGGCGGCCGTGGGAGATTCCATGGCCCGCGTGCTCGAGGCCAACGGCGCCAAGGTCGTGCGTGAATACTACTTCAACGATCACGGTGAGCAGATCAATCGTTTCGCCAAATCGCTGGTCGCCGCCGCCCATGGCGAGCCGACCCCAGCTGACGGCTATAAGGGCTCGTATATCAACGAAATCGCGGATCGCGTGATCGCCGAGGCCAAGGCCGACGGCGTCGATATCATGACGTTGCCCAGGCTGGACGCCGGACTGGACGAGGACGGCGAGCCGCTGGGCGAAGGGGATTCAGAGCAGCGCGAGGAGTTCCGCAAGCGGGCCGTACCGATGATGTTCGCCGAGATCCAACAGTCCATGAAGGAGTTCCGCGTCGACTACGACGTGTGGTTCCACGAGAACAGCCTCTACAAGGACGGCGAGGTCGAGCGGGCGTTCGACGTGCTGCGCGCGCAGGGCGACATCTTCGAGAAGGACGGGGCCACCTGGTTCGCCTCGACCAGGCACGGTGATGACAAGGATCGCGTGATCATCAAGTCCGACGGGGACTATGCCTACTTCGCCGCCGATATCGCCTACTACTGGAACAAGCGGCATCGGGCCACGGACCCGGCCGACGTGGCGATCTACATGCTGGGTGCCGACCATCACGGCTACATCGGCCGGATGATGGCCATGTGCGCCGCCTTCGGGGATGTGCCCGGCGAGAACATGCAGATTCTCATCGGCCAGATGGTCAACGTGATGAAGGACGGCAAGGCGGTGCGCATGTCCAAACGCGCCGGCAACGTCGTCACCATCGACGATCTGCTCGAGGCCATCGGCGTGGACGCGGCGCGCTATTCGCTGGCCCGCACCGACTACAACACGAGCGTGGACATCGATCTGAATCTGCTGGCCTCGCATAGCAACGACAATCCGGTGTATTACGTCCAGTATGCGCACGCCCGCAGCCGCAACGTCGATCGCAACGCGCGGACGGCAGGCGTGGATCCGGCGCAGGCCGACCTGTCGACGTTGGACACGCCGGCCGACGGCGAGGTGCTTGCCTGCCTGGCCCAGTGGCCGGCGGTCCTGGCGCAGGCCGGCGATATGCGCGCCCCGCATCGCGTCGCCCACTATCTGGAAGATCTGGCGGGCGCCTACCACAAGTGGTACAACCTCGAGCGCGTGGTTCCCATGGCGTTGACCGAGCCCGAGGAACGTTTGCCCCAAGAGGAGCGCGAGGCGTTGCGGTTGGCCAAGGATCCGGCGGCGCCGCGTGCAGCCGCTCGTCTGAAGCTTAACGATGCGGTGCAGCTGGTGGTCGCCGCCGGTTTGGATCTGCTGGGCGTCACGGCACCGGAACAGATGTAGATGGGGGACAGCGACATGGGTGTGACGGCAATATGGCCAAAGGCCAGCGCGGTCGATGAACACGGCGAGCTGACCTTTCATGGGCATACGGCCTCGTCGTTGACGCGACGGTTCGGTTCTCCGCTCTATCTGATGGACGTCGACGAGGTGCGGTCGAGGGCGCGACGATTCGTCGGCCTCGCGAGCGAATCCTTCAGACACACCACCACTCACGTCAGCTTCGCGGCCAAGGCCTTTATGTCCACAGAGGTGTTGCGGCTGGTGTATCAGGCCGGCATGTTCGTCGATACCTGCACGCTCGGTGAGATGCGCATTGCCTTGGCGGCAGGCGTCCCCGGCCGGCGGCTGGTGCTGCACGGCAACAACAAGTCCGACGAGGAGATCGAGCTGGCGATACGCGAGGGGTTCGCCAAGATCGTCGTCGATGCGCCCGACGAACCAGCCAGGATAGCGGCCATCGCCAGGCGGCTCGGCATGACGGCCAGGGTGATGCTGCGCGTCACCGTCGGCATCCACGCCGGCGGCCACGAATACATCTCGACGGCGCATGAGGATCAGAAATTCGGCGTCGCGCTGCTGGATGTGGATGCGGATCCGGCCACGATCGATATCGTGGATCGGCTCTCGGGATTCCAACCGGAGTCCGCCGCAGGACAACCCGGTCATGCCGAGAAGGACGGTCGTGTCGAACACCCCGATTCTCCGCGGCATGGGCAATCCGGTCATCGGGAGCGCGATCGTGAATTGCGCTACGGCGTGAAATATCCCTACGACCTCGACGCGTCGGCGCTCGACGACAGCGAGAAGATTCTGCTCGATGCCATGACCGCCGTGGCGAAGGGCCCGGCGCTCGCCGTGCTCAAGACGATCCTCGGATTCCGCGACGAGCTGGAGCTGGTCGGCATCCATTCCCATATCGGCTCGCAGATTCATGATGCCATGGCGTTTATCGAGGCGGCGAAACGCATGATGCTGTTGCGCAAGACCCTGTATGCGACGGATGCGTATCTGCTGCCCGAGGTCGATCTGGGTGGCGGATTCTCCGTCGCCTACACCGACGCCGAAACCTCGATGAATGTCGAGCGGGAGCTCGGGCGGCTCGCCGACGTGGTTTCGAACGCCAATCATGCCCTGGGCCTGCCTGAGCCGAATATCTCCTTCGAGCCCGGGCGCTGGATCGTGGCGCCGGCGGGCGTCACGCTCTACACCGTTGGCACGCTCAAGCATGTCGCCATGCCGCACGGCACCGTCGATAGCTCGGGCGGCGCGATCGCCGAACGCGTCTATGTTTCCGTGGACGGCGGCATGAGCGACAACATCCGCCCGGCGTTGTACGACGCGGACTATACGGTCCGGTTGGCGAATCGGCGTGGCGAGGCGCCGACCATGCTCGCACGGGTGGTGGGCATGCACTGCGAATCGGGCGACATTCTGGTGCGCGAATGTCGATTGCCCAAGGATGTCCGACGCGGCGACATCCTGGCCATGCCGGTGACCGGCGCCTATGGCCGTACCATGGCCAGCAACTATAATCAGGCGTTGATTCCCGCGGTGGTCTCCGTCGGCGAACGAGACGCCCACGTCATGATTCGACGGCAGCGGGTCGAAGATCTGCTCGCGCTGGACTGCGGCTGACGTTCGGCCTGGGCGGCGCAATCATCACGACCATCACATCACGACCATCACATCACATCAACCACGATGGTGGCGAACGACGTAAGGAGCGGACAGTGAAACGACACGGCGAGGGTCCTATTCGCATAGCCCTACTAGGAATTGGCACGGTCGGGTCTCAGACGGCCCGGTTGCTGATCGAGGAGCGCGAGGAACTCTCCGCGCGCGTCGGCAGGGACATCACCTTGGTCGGCATCGCGTGCAGGAACCCCGATCAGGTGCACTATCCGTGGCTGGACGAAACGCTGCTTACCACGGATATCGAAGGGCTGTGCCGCGACGCCGACATCGTCGTCGAGCTCATCGGCGGGCTGGAACCGGCCAGGACGGTGGTCATGACCGCCATGCGGTCCGGCGCCTGCGTGGTCACCGCCAACAAGGCGCTGTTGGCGAAGTTCGGTCCGGAGCTCTACCGGACATCCGCTGACCACGGCGTCGACCTGTATTTCGAGGCCGCCGTCGCCGGGGCGATACCCATCGTGCACCCGCTGCGCGAATCCCTGGCGGGCGATCGCATCGTCACCATGCTGGGCATCGTCAACGGAACGACGAATTATATTCTCGATCAGATGACCACCGAGGGGCTCGATTTCGATGTCGCCTTGCGCCAGGCACAGGAGCAGGGCTATGCGGAAGCCGATCCCACAGGGGATGTCGAGGGCGAGGACGCCGCCAACAAGGCCGCGATCATGGCGACGCTCGCCTTCCATACCAACGTCGTCATAGGCGACGTGACGGCCGAGGGCATCACCGCCATCACCGCCGAAGACATCGCGGCGGCCACCGCGGAGCACAAGGTCATCAAGTTGCTGGCCGTCATCGAGAACGGCGAGCGGGGCGTGTCCACGCGCGTGTATCCCGCGCTGATCGACGACCGCCATCCGCTCGCCTCGGTCCATGGCAGCTTCAACGCCGTCTTCGTCCATGCCGAGGCGGCCGGCGATCTCATGTTCTATGGTCGCGGAGCCGGTGGCGCCCCCACCGCATCGGCGGTGGTCGGAGACATCGTCACCGAGGCGCGCCATATCGTTCAAGGCTGCACCGGTCCCGCGATTCCAACCTATCGTGATCTGCCCCACGCGCCGTTGGACGCGGCCAAGGCCGCCTTCGCCGTGCGCTTCGTCATCCACGATAAGCCCGGCGTCCTCGCCACTATCGCCCAGGAGTTCGCCAGCCACGGCATCTCCATCAACGGGGTGAATCAGGATCTGAAGCCGACCACCCACGATCCGGGGTATTCGGGGGAGCTCCAGCAGCTGCGCGTGGTGACGCACCAATGCGATGAGGTGACGTTGCGCGCCACCGTCGACGCGGTTTGCAAGTTGGATTTCGTGACGGGCACGCCTTCGGTGCTGCGCGTACTGGAGGACTGAGACATGACTCCCCGCTACCACGGCGTTCATATCCGGGTCCCGGCGACCACCGCGAATCTCGGCTCGGGATTCGATACCATGGGCCTCGCTCTGGACTTCCATGACGAGTTGGACTTCACCGTATCGGATGATGGGATGCGCCACGACGTCTCGGTGGACATCCAGGGCGAAGGCGAGCAGACGCTGCCGCGCGACGAGACTCATCTCGTGGTCTCCTCATTCCGCAAGGCCTGCCAGACCCTGGGCCTGGGGCGGTTGGGACTGACCCTGCACGCCCGTAACCGCATTCCGCAGGCGCGCGGCATGGGCTCCTCCGCCGAGGCGATCGTCGCCGGCATCGCCGCCGCCATGGCGATCATCGAAGGTGAGGATTGTGATCGGCAGACGCTCTTCGAACTCGCCGCCGCCATCGAGGGACATCCAGACAACGTCGCTCCGGCGGTGTTCGGCGGGTTGACGAGTTCCTGGCGATTGGAGATGCCGGAGGGCAGCGGTGCCCTGGCCATTCCCGACGGCGAGCCGTTGTCCGGAGGATTCCACGTCGTGCGATATCCGGTTGACGAACGTATCGAGGTGTCGGTGTTCGTCCCCGACTTCGCGCTATCGACCGAACGTGCGCGGCGGGCCCTGCCCGAGACGGTGCCGTATCGCGATGCCGTATTCAACGTCTCACGGGCGGCATTGCTGCCGGCGGCCTTCCACCCCCAGGGGATGCGTTCCGGTGACGATGCCAATGCCCTGCTGTTCGCCGCGACGCAGGACCGGCTGCACCAGCGGTATCGCAGCGGCCTGATGGCAGATTCCTGGGCCTTGATCCAGCTTCTGCGTGCGCACGGCTTCGCCGCGGCGGTATCGGGCGCGGGACCATGCGTGTTGGTGTTGCATTACGGTTCGGCACGGGAACGGACACAGGAGACGATCGACCATATTGCCTCGCAGCAGCTCTCATCCAGACACTGGCGGGTGCTGCATCTGCCGGTCGACCACGCCGGCGTCGGCATCACCGTGACCGAGTGAAGGGACCGAATGCCCGATTCTGCCGGACGGCTGTTTTGCGAATGATCTGGTCGCGCTGACCATTCCCATCGGGAACGTGAGGAATCACGCCGTCGCAAGGTCGTAGGAGAAGGTCGTAAGACAAGGCCGCAGGACCTTGATTCTGGCGCGTTCAGTGGCTACCGTCGAAGTTGACGCGTCATGCAATCGCCATTCGGCACTCCATACGACGCAGACAGGAAGATCACATGCCGATTCCACATACTGCGCCGACTCCACCGGTGCGAGCCGAGCGCTTATCGATGCGGTCGGTCTCGAGCACTGCCTCCATGCCGATCCCGGTCGTGCTCGCCTCGCAATCCGTTTCTCGTCGTAATGTGCTCAACGCCGCCGGCATCTGCCCGATTATCCGCGTCTCACACGTCGACGAGCCCGCGGTGGTTCGAGCGTACGCCGAACGGCACGGCATCGACGCGGGCCACGTGACCATCGCACAGCAGGTGAGCGCGCTGGCGAAGGCCAAGGCGCTCACGGTATTCGAGGCGTATCGTCAGGTGGCCGAGGCTGCGCGCGGCGCCGAAGGCGAGCAGATCACCGCCTTCCCCCTGCGCGGTCATGGCGTCGACGGGCAGGAGCCGTCGCCGGCTCAGATACCGGGAGCCGGCGGTTCGCCGTCCGACAGACGATTCGTTCGCATGTCCACCGCCACACGGGATTTCTCCGATATCCAGATGCCGGTCGAAACCGCAGCGATGCGCGGCAGCGCGTCCGAACGCGGGGGTCTGGCCCACAGCACGGTGGGTCCGGTGATTATCGGGTGCGACTCGATGTTTCTCTTCGACGGGGTCAGCTATGGCAAGCCGCATGACGCCGCCACCGCCCGCGAGCGGTTACGAGCAATGCGGCTGCATTCCGGTGAACTATGGACCGGCCATTGCGTGATCGACTTCGCATCGGGCACGTCGGCGGTGGGATCCAGCCATGCGCAGGTGCGTTTCGGCGACTACTCCGACGAGGACATCGAACGGTACATCGCCACGGGCGAGCCGCTGGAAGTGGCCGGGTCGTTCACCCTGGAGGGATTCGGATCGGCGTTCATCGAAGGTATCGACGGCGACCCGCACGGCGTCATGGGCGTGAGCCTGCCGTTGTTGCGGCACCTGGTCGAGCGGCTCGGCATCACCTGGACCGATCTGTGGAATGTGCGCCGCGGCGAGAGCGAGCCCATGGACAAACAGCAGGCGCAACTACACACCCCGCCCAAGGAGAACGTCCATCAGCCCGGCGACGGCTGGGTCGCCTGCGACTGCGGCCGGCGTCATTGGGGGACGAACGGCGCTGCCGGCATACTGCTGGCTCGGCGCGATCCCGAGACCGGCGCAGTCGCATCCGTGGTGATGCAGCACCGTGCCGTGTGGAGCGCCGAGGGTGGCACCTGGGGCGTCCCTGGAGGCGCCATCGCAGACGGGGAGAGCCCGGTCGAGGGCGCGTTGCGCGAGAGCTTCGAAGAGGCCAACATCAGGGCGGCCGACATTGATGTCGTCGGGTCGTATCGCGAGGATCATGGGCCTTGGGCCTATACCACCGTATTCGCCTTCGAAAAACCCGGTCACCGCGTCGAGCCACGGGCCAATGACGACGAAAGCATCGCCATCGCTTGGGTTCCCATCGCAGACGTTGCGCACCGGGGATTGCTGACCGCGCTGCGCAACGATTGGCCGCGATTCGCCGAAAGGCTCGCCACGCTCGCCGCACAGGCTAAGCAGGCCGAATAGACGTGGAGGCCGGCCCGGCGCACTGGGCGTACGAGATTGGTCGCAGACGGCGCCGGATAAACGGACGGCACACGGCGCGTGTCATTCCAACGGATGAGGGCCGAGGAGTCGCGATGGCTCAATCATCCGTCTGCACGATGGAGTGCGCGAGGCGCTTCTCCTACGCTCGGCGGTATGACAACCACAGCATTACCGCCGACCTCACCGTCGCAACGCAGTACACAGCCATCATTCCTCCAGGATGTCGCGCAACCGGGATCCCAGACCGAACCGGTGCTGCAGGCCACCGATCTGGTGATGGATTACAGACCTGCCGTATCGAGTACCCGAGGGACGCGTGAGGTTCCGGTCGCCGCGGGTATCGGTGCCGCCACGGCGCCGGCGCTGGATCATGTGGACTTCGTTCTGGGGTCGGATCGTTCGGTGGCGGTGATGGGTCCGTCGGGCTCGGGCAAGTCCACGCTGCTGCATGTGTTGGCCGGCATCCTGACGCCGACGCAGGGCCGTGTGCTGTACCAAGGTGACGATATCGGTGCCCTGACGGACGCCGAACGCACGAAATTGAGACGTCAGTCCTTCGGTTTCGTCTTCCAGTCCGGTCAGCTGCTGCCGGAGCTGTCGGCGGTGGAGAATATCGCGCTGCCGATGATGCTCGGCGGCGCGCCATATCGTCGGGCCGCCGACTGCGCCATGCTGTGGCTCGAACGGCTGGGCCTGCACGAATTGGCGACTCATCGACCCGGTGAGATGAGCGGAGGGCAGCTGCAGCGGGTCGCCATCGCACGTGCATTGAGCATCAAGCCTCATATCGTATTCGCCGACGAGCCCACCGGCGCGCTTGACCAGACCACCGGCCAGCAGGTGATGACCATGCTGATGCAGGCGGCGAAAGCCAATCATGCCGCGGTGGTTGTCGTCACTCACGACCCAAGCGTCGCCCGATTCTGCGACAGCACCGTGAGCATGCAGGACGGGCATCTCATCGGGGATTACGGCCGGACCCGTGACGAGGGTTCGACCGGCTATCATGCGAATGCCGATGTTGCCGTGTCGGCTGCCGTGCCGGCCCTCCGGCAGAGTGCGATCAGGGGGCTATGACAATGACTACCATGCGCATCTGGCGACTGCTGCACCGATTCGGCCGTGGCAGTGGCCGTGGCACCTCGCTGTTGTCCATGATCGCCTTCGCGGCGGCCAACACGATACTGCTCACCGTTCTGGGCGGCGTCCATGGATTCATCTGGCGTGTTTCACCGGATCACACGGCGTGGTGCATGGTATCCCGGCAACATTGCCGCCCGGGGGCCATCGCCCAGGCCGCCGCGCTGTCAGCGAAGACCGCTGCGGACACCGGGGCCCAGTCCTATGGCGAGGCATATGTGGTGCTGGCAATATTCGCCTGCGTGCTGCTGGCGGTACCCTTTGTAGCGCTCGCGGGATCGGCGGCGCGTTTGTCCGCTTCCCGTCGGGACGCCCAGCTCGCCGCGCTGCGGCTGATCGGCGCCACCAACGCTCAGGTGATGCGGCTTACCGCGGTAGAGGCCGCCGGACAGGCGTTTGTCGGCGCGCTGCTGGGCGTGGCCGGCTATATGGCGCTGATTCCCGCGGTGACATTGCTGACCTTCCAGAACCGTCATTTCGACTTCGTTCAGCTCTGGGTCGGATTCGCCGTCATCGCGGTGGTCTGCCTCGGCGAGATGCTGCTGGCCCTGATCTCGGCGTTGGTGATGCTGCGTCGGGTGGCCATCACTCCTCTGGGCGTGATGCAGCGTGTCGCACGGCCCCTGCCGACTCGGTGGCGAGCGGTGATCTTCGCCGTGGCGGTGGTCGTCTCCGTCCTGGTGCTGAAGACTCGGGTTTTGGCATCTCGCATGAGTACGGTCTGGCAGATCGTGATCGTGATCGCGGTGATCGTCATATGCTTCGCGTTGGTGAACCTCGTGGGCACCTGGGCGATTGCCATGCGGGCGCGGCGCAAGGTGCGCCACCCTCGTGATGCCGCCTCCATGATCGCGATGCGCCGAATTCTTGACAACCCCAAACGCGCATGGCGCAACGTGTCGGGCATCGCCCTGGCGGTGTTCATCGCGGGCATCACATCCATAGCCGGCTATGTCGGCGCCACGGTGAAGCCTCCCCATTCCTCGGATGTGGCCGGTATCTGGCTGCTGAAGGACATTGGCACCGGCGGGTTGCTGACCCTGGGGTTTGCCGCGGTGCTCGCCGCCGTCAGCTGCGGGGTGATGCAGGCGGGCAACGTCTACGAGCAGGAGCGCGAATACCGCATGCTGATGCTGGAGGGCACCGATGCCAAGACGATGAATGCCGCGCGCCGTATCGAGGTGTTCATGCCGCTGAACACCGTGGTCGTCATCTCCGGCGGCTGCTCGATGCTGCTGATGCTGCCGCTGATGGCCGGCTTGATGGTGGACCCGACTACGTTGCTGTTCTTCTTCGGCGGCATAGCCGCATGCTATGCGTTGGTGTTCATCGGCGTCTTCGCGGCGAATCGTGTGGCGGCCGGCCTGGATCTCGTGCACTACCGTGCGGATGACTGATGGCCGGTGGCTGATGCCTCTCAGCTGAGCAGCGCAGCGACCACGGCGATGACGATGGGGCTCGTGATGGTGGAGATGAGGATGCCGTCGCGGGCGAAGTCGAGTCCGACGTTGTATCGCGCCGCATAGTTGTAGACGTTCTGTCCGGTCGGCAGTGCGGCGAGTACCACGCAGGCATACAGCGTCGCGCCGCGGAATCCCATGATGAAGTAGGAGAGCAGGAAGGCGATCACCGGCATGGCGACGTTTTTCAGCGCCACCACGGCGATGGTGGCGTCCCTGCGGTTGCGGTTCTGCATGGGGGCGCTGCCGTAGAGCGACATGCCGAACGCCATGAGAATCATCGGCACGGCCGAATCGCCGATCATGCTGATCGGGTCGAAGAGGAAGTTGGGGATGGGGAAGAAGCCGAATCGAGCGGTGACGGCCGATACGATGATGCCGGCGAGACTGCCGATCAGCAGCGGCTGATGCAGTGGCTGCGAGACGATCTCCTTGGCGGATGCCTTGCCTTTGGTCGTCACGTCGAGCACCGTCAGCCCGATGGGGGTGAACACCGCCTGCTGCATCACCAGGATCGGAGCGACGAGGGCGGGATTGCCCAGAATATAGGTCGCGATGGGCAGACCGATGTTATTCGAATTGAGGTAGAGCGAATTGAGGGCGCCGATGGTGGCGTCCGCGGCCTTGAGATGGAAGAACAGCCGGTTCAGGATCAGGAAGGCCGCGCCCACGGCCAGGGCGGATAGAAAGGCGACCACGATCGAGGAATGAAAGATCTCGAAGATCGGTTCCTTGGACAGGATCGCGAACATCAGACAGGGACTCGAGACGAAGAAGCTCACGCGATTGAGCACCATCTGCGCGGTGGGGCCCCCGATCTGCATCCGCGAGGTGATATAGCCGACGAGTATGACGATGCCGATGACGCAAAATCCCTGCATGGCGCTCAATAGACCCGGCATGATGTCCTTTCTTCTCGTTGCGCGCCGAGGCGCGCGGTACGGTATTCGCGTGGCGATACATACCCAGTGTGCCACGGCATATCGGCATCGTTGCGCCATTGAGGCGCGTGGATGCGGGCGCGACTCGGGAGCGTCGTGTAAGCCGACCGGCTTCACCGCCCGCATGTTGGCTCACGCGACAGTGCGATCCGCCGTGGCCACGCTAGGATGTCGGATATGAGCACTACGACTGCAACCACCATCACCCCCGTCGATCCGAAGGCCGCGCGCGAGGTCGAACTGGCGCGGCTGTTCACCGACATCATGCGGGTGCGCTCCGTCAGCGGCGAGGAAACCGCGCTCGCGGACATGATCGAGGCGTTTCTGCGGGGCTGTTCTCATCTTCGGGTGCACCGCCATGGCGACACCGTGGTCGCGACGAATAAGGCCGGACGCGAGCGTGGGGTGATCCTGGCCGGGCATATCGACACCGTGCCGGTTATCGGCAACTTTCCGCCGGTTCTCCTTGAACCCTCGGACCCGCGGATTGACGAGTCCATTGCGTCGGCATACCCCGGCGAGTCGGTGATGTGGGGCCGTGGCGCCACCGACATGAAGGCCTCCGATGCGGTACTGCTGTATCTGGCGGCGACGGTTGTCGACCCGCAGTTCGATCTCACCTTCGTCTTCTACGACCACGAGGAGGTGGCCGCGCAATACAACGGCCTGCGCGTGACGCTCGAGGCCCACCCGGAATGGATTCGGGGGGATTTCGCCATCATCGGCGAGCCCACCGACGGGGTCATCGAGGGCGGGTGCAACGGCACGATGCGATTCGACGTCATCACCCATGGCGTGGCCGCCCACTCGGCCAGGGCTTGGATGGGCCGCAACGCCATTCATCTGGCCGGTGGAATTCTGGACAGGCTGCGCGACTACACGCCGCGCGATGTGACGGTGGATGGATTGGTCTACCGCGAGGGCGTCAACGCCACCATGATCTCCGGTGGCACCGGCACCAACGTGATTCCCAACGAATGCCGCGTCCACGTCAACTACCGATTTGCCCCCGATAAAACCCTGGCCCAGGCCAAGGCGCTGATGATGGGGCAGGATGCCGGCGTCGAGCTGGACAATGGGGAACATGCCGCCACGGGGGGCATGTTCGCGGGTTTCGGGATTGAGATGCACGATGAATCGCCGTCGGCCCGACCGGGCCTGGACGCTCCGCTCACGCGTTCGCTCGTACAGCTGGTCGAGCAACGCACCGGGCAAACCCCTCGGGCCAAACTGGGGTGGACCGATGTGGCGAGGTTCTCCGCGCTCGGTATTCCCGCCATTAATCTCGGTGCGGGCAGCCCGTTATTCGCCCACAAGGCGGATGAACAGATTGCGATGGGCGAATTGTCCCGTATGGAGAGCGTACTGCGTGTCTGGTTGTCCTGATCGCCGGCGCTGACGCCGTCTCGCGCGTACGACGTGCGGTCATTTCGCGACCGGCTGCAACCGCGGATGCACACAATTCTTATTTTTTGTGTCATACTTAGCTGTGGCGGTTCTGCAAGCCGTCACAGCATCCATGGCGTCGATCCCCTCGCAGATTACGCGAGCGCCGGTGTCCGTCATCGATCAGCTAGGACTTTTGTAGGTGCTTCTTTATGGTGCGCAGCAGGTGCGCGGCCGCGGTGACAGCGTGGCGTGAGAACCATGGAGAGCCGGAAATGACGATACGGTGCAGCGTTATCGTCGAGGAGCATTGTGCCCAGAACGAATCAGCAGGATTCACAGGATGAATCCGCGCAATCATCAGTTTCACAGTCAGCAGTTTCACAATCAGCGGCGCCTACCGCATTCCTGTCGGACGATGCGGCGGCCCAGTCGCCGTTCACGCGTCCTGCGACTTCGCCGGGGCATCAGGATGACGTCTCGACGCCACGTCGCAAACGAGGCGGTCGGCGTGTGGTGCGCGGAGCCGGTGCCGCCGGTGCCGCACTGCAGTTGCAGGTGGAGGACCGTCCGGAGATATTCGAGGAGCCACGCAACTCCGACGCGTCCTCAGATGAAGCGCGCCACGGTGGCAAGCGGTCGTCTGCCGACTCTGTCGATTCCACCGATTCCACCGATTCCACCGATTCCACCGAATCCACCGAATCGACCGGCTCTCGGTCCGCGGGTGGCAAACGCGCCGGCCGTTCGACCCGTACGACGAGTAGATCCGGCGGTTCACGGCATGCGGCGTCGTCTTCCCGCTCCCGAAGGGCCACTGTCGATTCGGACGCAGACGCGGCGCTCGCCGTCGAACAGCTTCCCGCCGCTCATACGGTCGAACGCGGCTCCCGGCCGATGGCTTCGTTGCTGTTTCAGGAGCCGGTGCTTCCGGTTCCCGATTCCGAGACTCGACGTGACGGCGTCGAGAACGACGGACAGTCCGGCGATGGGCGAGATGACGATGCGCAGGATCAGGAACCGGCCCGTCCCTCCAAACGTGGGCGGTCTCGCCGTGCGCGCAACGACGACGAGAATGAAATGGATCGGCCGGCGGCGCGCGGACGGCGCGGACGGCGTGATAACCGGGACGACGTTCACGACCATGACGAAGACGAGCGTGAACATGGGCGTGCGGATGCGGATGAAGGTTTCGAGGAGCCCGATGAGCGACCGCTTCGAGTCCGGCGCAGGGGTGGAACACGTCATGAGCAGATGCAGGACAGGCGTGAGACGAATGACACCCGTGACGAGGACGATAATCGTACGTCGGACGACCGTCGCAACGACGATGAGGAGGACGGCAACGAACGCGGCTCCCGTTCTCGCAGACTCAACGCCCAGGAGCGTAGGGCGGCCAGCGAGGTGGAGCGCATCGAGGAGGACCTCGAGTCCGATGACATCACCTATGCGCCGATCGACGACGAGGACTCCCAGGATAAGTCGACCCGTTCTCGCCGCAGGCGCCGCAGCCGCATAGAGCGCGTGGAGTCGCATGACGATGACGAACGTGTCTCCGACGACCGTGACAGTGAGCGCGAGAGCAGACCTTCTTCACGTCGCCGGCATCAGGATGAGGAGGAAAGCGGCACGCTGACCCGTCGCCGTCGTCGTCGCCGTTCGCAGCACGGTTCCGAAGACTCCGAGGATTCGGGGCGTCGTTCGCGCAAACAGCAGTACATCGACGAGATAACCGATGTCGAGGGATCCACGAGACTCGAGGCCAAGAAGCAGCGTCGTCGCGACAATCGCCGTGAACGTAGCCGTCAGAGCCAGCTCGTCGAGCAGGATTTCCTCGCCCGCCGCGAACAGGTGGACCGGCTTATGGTGGTGCGCGGGCGTGAACGGCATACGCAGATCTCCGTGATCGAAGACAACGTTCTCGTCGAACACTATGTTTCCGATATCCAGGAAGTGGCGACCGTCGGCAATATCTATCTTGGTCGAGTGCAGAACGTGCTTCCCAGCATGGAAGCGGCCTTCGTCGACATCGGCCAGCCGCGCAATGGCGTGCTGTACGCCGGTGAGGTGAATTGGGACTCCACTCGGTTGGAGGGCCAGCCGCGTCGCATCGAACTCGCATTCAGATCCGGTGATCCGGTGTTGGTGCAGGTCACGAAGGACCCGATCGGGCATAAGGGGGCGCGACTGACCTCCCAGGTCACGCTGGCCGGCCGCTTCCTGGTACTGGTGCCGTCGGGTGGCATGACGGGCGTCAGTCGCAAGCTTTCCGAGCGCGAACGCGCTCGGCTCAAGTCGATCGTCTCCAAGATCGCGCCGAAGGATATGGGCATCATCATCCGTACGGCCGCCGAGGGGGCCTCCGACGAGGCCATCTCCAAGGATCTTGACAACATCATGCACCAGTGGGAGCGCGTCGTCGCCAAGCGCGAGGAATTCCGCCATGGCAAGCGCCCCAAGCTGTTGCAAGGCGAGCCCGACGTCGCCATCCGCGTGGTGCGTGACATCTTCAACGACGATTTCTCCAAACTCATCGTCGAGGGGGACAAGGTCTACGACCGTATCGAGGAATATCTCGACACCATGGCGCCGGATCTGCGCGACAAGCTGGAGCGTTGGGATCCCGCCGAGCATGAGGGCAAGGATGTCTTCGACAAATGGCAGATCGACAGCCAGCTGCGCAAGGGCATGGAACGCCAGGTGTATCTGCCTTCCGGCGGCTCGATCGTCATCGACCGCACCGAGGCCATGACGACCATCGACGTGAACACGGGCCGTTTCATCGGCCGCGGCAAGTCCCTGGAGGAAACCGTGACCCGGTGCAACCTCGAGGCGGCCGAGGAGATCGCGCGCCAGCTGAGGCTGCGTGACATCGGCGGCATGGTCATGATCGATTTCGTCGACATGGTGATGCCCGCGAACCGTGATCTGGTGCTGCGCCGTCTGGTCGAATGCCTCGCCCGCGACAGGACGAAGCATCAGGTGGCCGAGGTGACATCCCTCGGTCTGGTGCAGATGACGCGTAAGCGGATCGGGCAGGGGCTGGTCGAGGCGTTCTCCGAAGAGTGCCCGACGTGCAAGGGCCGTGGTTTCATCGTGCACGACGAACCGACCGTGTCCGCCGACTACGATGATCCCTACGCCATGCGCGGCGGCGATCCGTTCGTGAAGACCAACAAGCACGGACACGGTGCCGTCGAGGTGTCGGCGCCACAAGGGTCGAGCCCGGACGTCAAGGCGAAACTCGCGCAGATCGCCGCTGCCGCCGTAGCCGCCAATGATCCCGACGATCCGGATTCGGATTCGGATTCCGACTGACACGCTTGGTGCCGTACTTGACGGCGGTAGAGGGGTCGGTGTAGCCTAGATAGCTGGTGTCTGGCCGCGATGCTCAACCGTGCCGGACAGTAAGCTTTCCAACATAGCAAGGAACGATTATGTACGCGATTGTGAAGGCCGGTGGCCATCAGGAAAAGGTCGAGGTCGGTGACGTCATCCTGGTCAACCGTCTCGATGCGAAGAAGGGCGATGCCGTGGAATTCCCGGTTGCGCTCGTAGTCGATGGTGCCAAGGTAACGCTCGGCGCCAAGGATCTGGCGAAGCTCTCGGTCAAGGCCGAGGTGGTCGACGATGAGGCCAAGGGCCCCAAGATCAACATCATGAAGTTCAAGAACAAAACCGGCGTGACCCGTCGTAAGGGCCATCGTCAGCCGTTGACCGCCGTCAAGGTGACGGCGATCGCCTGAGCAGGCTCGTCAACAGGACCGAAAGGAACAGACATGGCACATAAGAAGGGCGCGTCCGCTTCGCGCAACGGTCGCGATTCGGGACCTCAATACCTCGGCGTCAAGAAGTTCGGTGGTGAGGCCGTTATCGCCGGCAACATCCTCGTTCGTCAGCGTGGCAGCAAGTTCCACGCCGGCGAGAATGTCGGAACCGGTAAGGATCACACGCTGTACGCGTTGTCGGACGGCAGTGTGAAGTTCGGCGTGCGTCGCGATCGTAAGGTCGTCGACGTCGTCGCCTGAGTAAAATCGTATGCATTGAGGCCGTGCTCGTTAGGGCACGGCCTTTTTCGTATGTGACATATCGAGCTTCGCGGGCTCGCTGGCTCCGGCGCGCGGGCCGTAGGACGATGGTCTGGATTGTTGGGTGGATCGCTGTCGCCCGACTTGTGGAGAGAGTTCAGGGCGTTCCGGGCATGTCGTGATCGTACGGCACGGCGCAGGGACCCCTGCAAGTAGTGTGGAGACATGACTGATTTTGTGGATCGCGTGACTGTTCACGTCAAGGGCGGCGATGGCGGCAATGGCTCGGCCGGTGTCCGGCGTGAGAAATACAAGCCGCTTGCAGGGCCCAACGGCGGCAATGGCGGCGACGGCGGTTCGGTGATTTTCGTGGCCGATCCCAACGCGAACAGCCTGCTGGACTATCGTTTCGTTCCGCACCGCATCGCGGGAAGCGGCACCATGGGTTTGGGGGACACGAAAGACGGGTCGAAGGGCGGCGACCTGGTGTTGCCGGTGCCCGTCGGCACCGTCGTATTCACCGCCAAAGGCGAACAGGGCGAGCAGAAGAAGCCGGGTAAGCCGCTGGCTGACCTGACGCATGTCGGTGACCGTTTCGTCGCGGCCGCTGGGGGCATGGGAGGTTTGGGCAACGCCGCGTTGGCCAATAGAACCCGTCGGGCACCCGGATTCGCGCTGCTGGGGGAGCCCGGCGAGGAACGCGACGTCGTGCTCGAGCTCAAGTCCATAGCCGATGTGGCCTTGGTGGGATTCCCGTCTTCGGGCAAATCCAGTTTGGTTGGTGCGATGAGCTCCGCCAAGCCTAAAATCGCCGACTATCCGTTTACCACGTTGGTACCGAATCTCGGCGTGGTGGTTGCGGGCGACTACCGGTTCACCATCGCCGATGTGCCTGGCCTGATCCCGGGTGCGTCTGAGGGCAAGGGCCTCGGTCTTGAATTCCTCAGGCATATCGAGCGCACGGAGATCATCGTGCACGTCATCGACTGCGCGACGCTGGAAACGGGCAGGGACCCGGTCGCCGACTACAAGGCGCTGGAGCACGAGCTGTCGCAATATGCGGATCGGCTTGAGCTGCCGCTGGGCACCATAGCCATCCCCGAGCGTCCGCGTATCATCGTGCTCAACAAGATCGACGTGCCCGAAGCCAAGGAACTGGCCGACTTCGTCAGGCCCGAATTCGAACGCATGGGGTTGCGTGTCTTCGAGGTCTCCACTGCCTCGCACGAGGGCTTGCCGGAGTTGACGTTTGCGCTTGGCAAGATGGTGGTCGAACTCAGGGCCGCACTGTTGGATGCGGCGCAGGATGAGGAACGCCGGCGTGTCGTCATCAAGCCGTTGGAACAGCCGTCGCACCGCCGTCGTCGTGACGACGAGACGGGGAGCAGTCTCGAGTACAGCGTCGAGCGCCGGGGTGGGAACGGTACGGAGCCTTGGTTCATAGTCACCGGCACGAAACCCGAGCGTTGGGTTATTCAGACCAACTTCGATAACGACGAGGCGGTGGGATATCTGGCGGATCGACTGGCGAAGCTCGGCGTTGAGAATGCGTTGAGGGCCAAGGGCGCCCGTCCCGGCGACACCGTGCGTATCGGCCGTGGGGACAGGGCGGTCGAGTTCGAATGGGATCCGGCCATCTCGGCCGGTGCCGAGATGCTCGACGGGGCCCAGCTCGGCGCACGAGGCAAGGATCTGAGACTTGAGGATCAGGATTATCAGGGACACCGCCGCACGAATCAGGAACGGCGCCGTGACTATCACGAGATGATGGATGCGAAATCCGCCGTCCGCGAGGCGATGAAGGCCGAGCGTAAGGTGGGGCATTGGTCCGACCCAAGCGTCGACGACGATCGACACGACGACCAAGGGCTTATCGGCGGGGATCGACACGACGACAATCGATAGCGCCCGCCGGGGCCACGTGCGCCGCGCTGGTGTCGCCCGGATCGCGTCGAGCCTTGCCCTGCCTGCGATGTCGCATCACACAGTGTTTCATCACATAGTGTTGCCGCGTTGCGTGAGGCTTTGTTGAGCGAAGCAGTATAGGGAGAGGCCAGTCGGGCGAAGCCACGTCGGGCAAGGACTCGTTGAGTGGGTCGTGTCGGGCAAGACAGCGTTGAACCGGGTGTGCTCGTGTGGTGCGCGGACTATCATATGTGCACGGTGGTGGTGAGAAATCAGGGAAGGGTTTTCATGCATACTCCATCTCAGCGTGACGTGCGTTCCAGTATCGCCCAGGCGCGGACCATCGTGGTCAAGGTCGGTTCGAGCTCGCTGACCACGGCTTCGGGCCGGCTGGATGCCCAACGGCTTCACGCGGTGGTCTGCGCCATCGCGAATACGACGGTGCTGGGAGCCAGACTGGTTTTGGTTTCTTCGGGTGCCATCGCCGCGGGATTCGGTCAGTTGGGATTCGATGCCCGGCCCACCGACTTGCCTACCCAGCAGGCCACGGCTTCCGTCGGCCAGGGGTTGCTGATGGCTCATTACGAATCCGCATTCGGACGTTTCGGCATCCGCGTCGGGCAGATTCTCATCACCGCGGAAGACACCGTCAGCGCATCGAAATACCGCAATGCACGCCGGACGCTGAATCGGTTGCTGGAATTGGGCGTGGTCCCCATCGTCAACGAGAACGACGCGCTGGCTAGCAATGAGATACGCTTCGGCGACAACGATCATCTTTCCGCGTTGATCGCCAACGTCGTGCGTGCCGATGCGCTGGTGCTGCTCACCGATGTGGACGGGCTGTATTCGGCGCCTCCCTCTCAACCGGATTCGCACCGGATCCCGTATGTTCCCGACGCGCTTCATATTTTGGATGACGTGCGGGTCTCGGGCAGCGTATCGGGGGTGGGGACCGGCGGCATGGTCACCAAATTGGAAGCTGCCCGGATGGCCGCGGTTTCGGGGATTCCCACGGTGCTGACGTGCGCGAGCAATGCGGGCCCGGCGCTGATGGGAGACGGCGTGGGCACCGTATTCGCGCCGGTCAGGCAGAGGGGCTCGTCCAGACGGTTATGGATCAAATTCGCGGCGAATCCGCGTGGCAGCATGACGCTCGATGCCGGTGCGGTAGGCGCGGTGCGCGGTGCGCGCGCCAGTTTGCTCGCGGCCGGGGTGGTCGCCGTGACCGGTGATTTCTCGGCCGGAGATCCCGTCTGGCTGTGCGACGAATCCGGGAACCACATAGCCAAGGGGCTCAGCGGGTTCGACGCCGAGGAGATTCCTCATATGCTGGGTCGCAACACCGCACAGCTGCGGCGCCTGCTGGGGGAGGAATACGCGCATCCGCTGGTCCATCTCGACAATCTCGTGTTGGTGTGATGGCCGCCGACATGCAACACGCGACCGTTTCGGATTTCGCTTCATCCCGCTAGATTAGAGGTATGAGCATGAATGACTGGCAAATACTGAGTGAGCGCATTCGCGGCGTGCAGCCGAGCGCCACGCTGGCTGTTGATTCCAAGGCCAAGGCGATGAAGGCCGACGGCGTGGACGTGATCGGTTTCGGGGCTGGTGAACCCAATTTCCCCACCCCCGATTATGTGGTTGAGGCGGCCGCGGCGGCCTGTCGCGACCCGAAGAACCATCGGTACACCCCCACGGCGGGATTGCCCGAGTTGCGCCATGCCATCGCCCAAAAAACATTCAGAGATTCGCATGTCGAGGTGACGGACGATCAGGTCGTCGTGACCAACGGCGGGAAGCAGGCCGTGTACGAATCGATGCAGATTCTGCTCGATCCTGGAGATGAGGTGATTATCCCGGCACCGTACTGGACCACGTACCCCGAAGCGGTCCGGCTGGCCGGCGGCGTGCCGGTCACGGTGTTCGCGGGGGCCGAGCGCGGATTCGAGCCCGACATCGACGCCATCGAAGCCGCCCGCACCGAGCGAACCAAGGCGATTATCGTCAACTCGCCCGCAAACCCCACGGGGGCGATCTGGAAGGCGGAGACGATCGAGGCCGTCGGGCGTTGGGCGCTCGATCATCATGTCTGGGTGGTCTCCGATGAGATTTACGAGCACCTGCACTATGACGGCGTTCAGACGACGTATATCGGCGCCGCGGTGCCTCAGATACGTGAGCAGCTGCTGGTGTTGAACGGCGTGGCCAAGACCTATGCCATGACCGGTTGGCGTGTGGGCTGGATGGTGGCCCCGGAGCCCGTGGCGAGGGCGGCCGCGAAGTTGCAGGGTCATCTGACGTCCAACGTCTCCAACGTTTCGCAGCGCGCCGCCTTGGCTGCGGTGGAAGGTTCTCTGGACGCCGTGGCGCGCATGCGCGAGGCCTTCGATCGTCGCCGCAGGGCGATAGTCGCGGCGTTGAACGCCGTTGACGGGGTGACATGTCCGGTGCCGCAGGGCGCTTTCTATGCCTTCGCCGATGTGCGCGCGTTGCTGGGGCGGCCCGTGGGGCCGCATGACACCCCGGTGGAGACCTCCGCGCAGCTCGCCGCACTGTTGCTCGACGAGGTGCATATCGCGGCGGTGCCGGGAGAGGCGTTCGGTGCACCCGGATATCTGCGTTTCTCCTACGCGTTGGCCGACGATCAGCTCAAGGAAGGCATGCGTCGTTTCGCGCGGTGGGTCGAGCAGGGCCGCTGATGAGGGCCGTACCTCTGGGGTCCATACGCGGGTCGGTCGGTATGGGTCGTCGGCCGGCCGGGTGCGTCAAGCCGGACCGGACCGGCATGCGCGTCGGTGATCACCGACACCCGACTGGACGAAATCAAGGGGGTTCGCTAGTATGACTATTTGGCGGTTTTCCGCGTGCCTGCAATGAGGTCGTGGTGAAAGTCAACTTAGGGAAGTGGCGCAATTGGTAGCGCAACGGTCTCCAAAACCGTAGGTTGTGGGTTCGAGTCCCGCCTTCCCTGCCAGTTTCTTCAGTGATAGTATCGGCCAAACGAAGGATGGAAATGGCTCAGAAGCACGACGGCGAAAAGCCGGTGAAGCCGAATATTTTCATGCGCATCGGCTTGTTCATCAAACAGATCATCGATGAGCTGCGTAAGGTCGTGTCTCCTTCGGGCAAGGAATTGCTCGGTTGGTCGTTTGCGGTATTCGTATTCGTGCTGCTTCTGATGGCATTGGTTACGGGTATGGATATTGGGCTGGGTAAGCTCACGCTGTGGATTTTCGGGTGAGATGTCGAAGCTGAAGGTGAAAACGGTATGAATGAGGATGAAATGAACGTCGACGGTGTACAAGAACCGGCGCAGACTCCTGCGCAAGTTTCCGGCGCCGACACGTCGACTGCTGGCCAACGGGCGGACGCCGAGACGTCCGAGGATCTTGGCTCGAATGCGTCGGTGGATATGGATCAGATAGCGGACGCGACTCAGC
>CALNAE010000111.1 GCA_937874315.1 uncultured Bifidobacterium sp.
CAATGTGAGATATCCCTCAAAAACGAGGATGTGCCCCTCTTGTAACCGCTTATGCCCCTGATTGCTCGGTGTGCTGTATATACTGAGGTCGAGTGGGCAGATTCCCGCATCGTCGGGAAAACGACGGTGTTGTTGGGCTGCCCTCATGGCAATGTACGGTCAGTAATGCTGAAGGCGGCAACAATGGCGACTATAGCGGTTCTAGGAGGCGGTTACGCGGGTCTTCGGACGGTCAAACGTCTGGTTCGTGAGAAGGTCAACGCGCATATCGTCCTGGTCAACAAGTATCCATATCACTACGAATCCACGCAGCTTCATGAGGTGGCGGCGGGCACGAAAAAGCCTTCCGACATCACGTTCGACATTCGAGAAGCAGTGTCCGACGAGGTCGATGTGGTCATTGATACCGTCGCGTCGATCGATCGGGCGAATAAGAAGGTTCTGCTGGAGAAATCCGGACCGCTGAGCTATGACTACCTGGTCAACGCGCTGGGCTTCGAGACCGAGACCTTCGGCATCAAGGGAGTCGAGGAGAACAGCCTTTCGTTCTATGACATCGATTCGGCGGTCGCCGTCCACGAGCATCTGGAGAAGACGCTCGCCAACTACGCGACCAGCCACGATGAGAACGACCTGCACATCGTCGTGTGCGGCGCTGGTTTCACCGGCATCGAGCTGCTGGGCGAACTGGTTCATCAGATTCCGGCTTGGACCCAAAAATACGCGTTGCCGGAAGGGGGCATCAAGCTATATTGCATCGAAGCGGGCAAGAAGATCCTGCCGATGCTCCCGGAGGAGCTGTCCAAGTGGGCCGTCGACTACCTGACCGAGCATGGCGTCGAGATGCACAGCGGCACAGCCATCACCCAGGTCAATCCCGGTTCCGTCATGGGCGGGGATCTCGAGTTCCGTGCCAATACGATTATCTGGACCACCGGCGTGCGCGGCAGCCATGTCATCTGCGACTCCGGATATGACCAGAAGCGCAACCGCGTGATCGTCAAGGATGATTTGTCGGTTGAAGGTCAACCGGAGGAATTCCTCATCGGCGATGTTTCGGCATTGCCTGATCCTGCTTCCGGACGGCTGTATCCGACCACCGCGCAGATCGCCATCGCCCAGGCGGATGCGGCCGCGGTGAACGTGGCCGCTCTGGTCGCGGGCAATCCTACCAAGCCGTTCGTGTTCAAGAGCGTGGGCACGGTGTGCTCGCTCGGCCCCCATTGCGGCGTGGCGACCATCGACATGTTCGGCCATTGGAAGCTCAAGGGGCACAAGGTCGGTCTGGTCAAGAAATTGGTCAATGATCGTTCGGTTCTTGAACTCGCCCATGTCAAAGAGATGTTGGCAAGCAACTGACGACTGCATTCGGCCGTGGCGACGACGGTGAGAATCGTTGACCGTGGGGACCTTCGACCGTAGGAACTTGAGAAAGGAAGCAAGCTCGTGAGCATTCTAGGGTTGTCGCGATTTCAGTTCGCGATGACGACCATATTCCACTTCTTCTACGTGCCGTTGTCCATCGGTCTGGCGCTGTGCGTGGCCATCTTGGAGACGATCTACGCGGTCAAGAAGGAGGAGGTGTACCTGAAGATGGCCAAGTTCTGGGGGAAGATCTTCCTCCTGAGCTTCGCCGTCGGCGTGGTCACCGGCATCATCCAGGAGTTCCAGTTCGGCATGAACTGGTCGAACTATTCGCGTTTCATGGGCGACATCTTCGGCGCCCCGCTCGCCATCGAGGCGCTGTTGGCCTTCTTCATGGAATCGACCTTCATCGGCGTGTGGATGTTCACCTGGGATCGATTCAAGCCGGGCGTGCATGCCGCGTTCATCTGGCTAACCTGTCTGGGATCGGTGCTGTCCGCGATCTGGATTCTGGCGGCGAACAGCTTCATGCAGCACCCGGTCGGCTTCGAGATCAACAAGGCGACCGGCCACGTCAAGCTGCGCAGCTTTGCCGACGTCATCGGCAACCCGCAACTGTGGCGCGCCTTCCCGCACGTGATCTTCGCGGCGGTGATGACCGGAGGCATGGTACTGCTGGGGATGGCCGCGTTCGGCCTACTGCATAAGAAGACGCAGCAAAGCACATCCGACCGTGTGTTCTTCACCAAATCGGTGCGCTTCGGCGCGGTAGTCGCCCTGGTCGGCGCGGCGTTGACCATCGGTGCCGGCGATG
>CALNAE010000112.1 GCA_937874315.1 uncultured Bifidobacterium sp.
CGGAGTCGATTGGCTTGCCAGTGTCGAGCAGCCGTTGGAATTGAACCTCATCGAGCATGGGGATGCCCAGCTCCTCGGCCTTTGTTGCCTTGGAACCGGCATTGGCGCCGACCACCACATAATCGGTGTGTCGACTGACCGACCCGGCCGCCTTCCCACCGCGTTGCACGATCGCCTCTTTGGCCGAGTCGCGGCTGAAGCCCTCAAGCGAACCGGTGACCACGACGGTAAGTCCGGCAAGCGTCTGTTCCTCGCGGTTGACCGCAACGGCCTGGCCGACTCCGGCCTCACGCCACGCCCGCAGAATCCGACCGCGCCAATCGTCAGATTCCTGGGCCGATTGGAACCAGTGCACCACGGACTGCGCGATCTCATCGCCGATGCCGTCGATGGCGCACAGCTCCTCGGCGCTCGCACGGCTCACGGCATCCAAGGACTGGAAGCGCGCAGCCACGAGTCTGGCCGTCGGCGGTCCGAGTCGGCGGATGGACAAGCCGACCAACACACGCCATAGTTCGGCATGGCGGGCCTTGTCGATTTCCGCGAGCATGTCGATGGTCGTCTGAGCCGGCTGCGCCGCCAAGGCATCCGAGGAGCCCTGCTTATAGAATGCATGAATCTGATGCCACAGCCCCGAGCCTCCGATGCGACGACGGTGTTTCGTCACATGGCCTTGGGCGTCGGTTTCGGAGCTTACCTCGATGATCGGCGCCTCACGCCAGACCCTGACATCACGCAGATCCTCGACCCCGATGGCGAACAGATTCGCCTCGCTGGTCAGCACCGGCGTCTGTTCTTCGGGAAGTGCGAGACCTTCGAGCGGTACATAGGGCTCCGGCTCCTCGCCGGGTTTGACGTGGATCTCCTTGATATCGGGCGCATATGCCGCAACGGAAGACGGCCGGTTGTCCTCGGGATTGGTTAGCGCGATGGCGCTCTGCTCCCCCAGATGCTCGATATCGAAGGCCTTGCGGGCCGCGAGATTGATGACCCGCTCGGTGAGCTGGGCCGGGCAGGATTCGACGTTGGGGCAACGGATATCCTTGTCGCCCTCCTTGGCCGGGGCAAGCTGCGCCCCGCACGAGGGGCAACGCGTGGGCATGACGAACGCGTGCAGTTGACTCTCATGACCGCTGCGAGCGCTGAGCACCGGACCGACGAGTTCGGGAATCACGTCGCCGGCCTTGCGTACCACCACCGTATCCCCGATAAGCACGTTCTTGCGCGTGACCTCGTACCCGTTGTGCAGCGTGGTGCGAGATACCGTCGATCCTGCCACATAGACGGGTGTGAGAATCGCCACCGGCGTGATACGACCGGTGCGGCCCACCTGCACACGGATGTCCAACAACGTGGTGTTGACCTCTTCCGGCGGATACTTGTACGCGATGGCCCAGCGTGGCGCGCGCGAGGTGGCGCCGAGTGAGCGTTGCAGGGCAAGGTCGTCGACCTTGACGACGATGCCGTCGAGCGCATGCTCGATATCGCCGCGATGACGCCCAAAATATTCGATCATCGCCACGATGTCCTCAAAACTGGTGACCTCGCGGTTGTGGGGGGAAATCGGCACGCCCCACTTGCCGTACAGGTCATAGGCCTGGGACTGTTCCAACACGCTGTCGTGCGTCATGTCGCCGGCGGGCCAACGCAGAGTTCCCAGTCCGTGCGCATAGAAGCTTAGTCTGCGCGTGGCGGTAATCCGCGGATCCTTCTGCCGCAACGATCCCGCGGCGGCGTTGCGCGGGTTGGCGAACGGCGCGCGACCGGCATCCTCGTTGCGATCATTCAGCGCACGGAAATCATCCCAGCGCATGAACACCTCGCCGCGGATCTCCGCGAATTCGGGGATGTCCGCGCGTGGACCGGCGAGATTTTGGGGTATCGAGGAGATCGTACGCACGTTCATGGTGATATCCTCGCCGATCACGCCGTCGCCACGCGTCAGTCCCTGTTCCAGCACGCCGTTGTGATAGAGCAGATTGAGCGCCAGTCCGTCGATTTTCACCTCGCAGGTCATCGGCAAAGGCTTGCCCTGCGGCCAATCGAGATCACGAAACACCGAATCGTACCATTGTCGCAGCTCCTCAAGCGAGAACACGTCGTCGAGACTGAGCATCCGGGAGGGGTGGCGAACCGAAGCGAAGTCGTTGGAGAAGTCGCCGCCGACCCGCTGCGTCGGCGATTGCGGGGTGTCCAATGATGGGAATGCGGCCTCCAAGGCCTGCAGACAGCGCATGCGCATGTCATAGGCCGCGTCGGATGACGTCGGGGCATCATGGACGTAGTAGGCGATCTGGTCGGATTCCACCCACGCGGCGACCTTGGCCCACAGTCGTGCGGCCGTGTCGTTTCTCAACCTGGTGACGTCGAGCTTGTCGAGCAGCATGGCATCGGCATCCGTGTCCTGCAGGGCCGCCACCCAAGCCATGGAGCCGGTGCGGGTATGCCGCAGACCGGCTTCGCGATCGGGAACTGGATCCATGACGCCGGTCGTGCCGACGCCCGTGGCCGGGGCAGTTTCGGGAAGAGCTGCGGAATCTCCGGTTGTCGTCGCCACGGAATCCGCATCGGGAACCATGTCGGAACCCGTACGCGTCTCCATCATAGAATCCGCGTCCGAGGTCGCAACAGACGACGTCGCCGGCGTCGCGTCCTTGTGCTGCCGCGAATCAAAATCCCAGGACAGCTGCTCCCCTGTCCGGTTGCCGTGGTTCTGGGAATTCTCGCCGGCCGCCCCGTCGTGATTCTGTGTCTTGTCCATATCGTCCCTATGCCTTATCGTCCCTATGCCTCATATTGGATCGGAATGTTCGTCGAATCTGGCCGATCGATCGATCCCTCTCCCATCGGCCCGCGTCCGATCGATCCATCGTTCATCAGCCCGCGCCGACACAAATCAAACCCGATGAAAATGAAACAGCATCTGCCTTCACGATAGCAGTGCCGGGCGAGACGATGAACGTCGGTTGCCGAGCGCTATATGCGTTATATGCACGATGGCTGCCACCGCAGTCGTTGCGACCTGCAACCACAATGGCGTCGCACGGTGCAGATCAGGTATTCAGCGAACGCAGGAACTGGGCCTGCACGATATCGATGCCGCCATTGTCGGAATCGTTCATGCGCGCGGCGGCGACCGACAGCGTCCGGGCCGGAACGAACATGCCGTTATCGACGCATACCCGCGCGGCGTCGCGTACGATACGGGCGGCATCGGTATGCGGCCAGACCGGCAGGTTATGCTCCTGCAACACGCTCTGGGCCTCCTGAACGTTCGCGGGAATCCGCACGCACTGCGATTGGGCGCGCGCGATAAGCTCGCGCAGCTCGCCGTCCAACGCCGCAATCTGCCCGGAGGCGATATGGTCGCTCATCATGTAGGCCGCCGCGGCGACATCCAACTCATCGCGCATCCATGAGGCGTATGCGAAACGGTAGTATGCGAATGCCGCGTCATCACGATCCAGCGAAACGTGCAGGGCATTGAGGCAGGCCGCTCGGGCCGAGTCCCAGTCCTCATCGCGCGCCAGCTGAATGGCGAGCTTCATATGCGACAAGGGGTATGCGGGCGCGTAGGCCACCATCGCGTTGAGATGCGGCAGCGCCGCCTTGGCCCCCTTCAGCTGGGCGAGCGCGTCGGACAGCTCCATATGGGCGTAGAACAGATTGTCGGGAATCAACACCGTACGTTCTCCGGGCGTAGCGAACAAACGGTTGTAGATCACGCGCTCCGCGTAGGAATTGAAATACCTGGGCACTCCGGACACGTCGGTGAATCGCTTGTCAAGATGTGCGATCGCGGCCTCGACAAGCGTGATCGCCTGATCCACCTGACCGGAGAACAACAGATCCCTGGCCTTGAGACGAGCGGCGTCAAGCCTATGGGCCAGCGGAAAATCGAGCTCCGGAGTATCGCCGCCATCGATCAGTGCCTTGCTGACCTGCGGCGACAGCTCGCTGAGCTCCGGGTCTCCCAGCCCATCGACGATCTCCATGGCCCGCTGTGCCTTGTCCACCGAAGGCGTGTGTCGCTCGGCGGCGATGACATGGAAATCGCTCACCGCGCGCTGCAAAAGGTCGACGCGTTGGATGGATAGATCGCAGGCCCGACGCGCCCCGAGAATGCGCGCCGCCTCGGGCTGGAACGTGGCGTCGGAGAATTCGGGCTCTTCCTGAGCCCCGACCGGCGAGAAACGTGCGTCGCGTAGATTAAATTCCGCGTTGACCGGCATCAGCGCGCCATCGGCGTTCACGTCCATGGCGGCGTGGAACAGACGGTAGGTGTCGATTGGGTGCGACAGGCCATCCTCGCGCAGTCGTTGCATGAAGGCATTTCGCGAGAAGGTGACGGTCACCATATGGCGCACAGTGGGATTGTCGCTGAGCGCGTTGAGCGAATCGGCCTCGCCATCGTCATCCGCATCGGAGCCCGACGAACCCGCCGTTCCACCGGTTCCCGCACCGACATGGCCATCCTGCGACCCATCGGTATTCATCGCGTTAATCGCGCGTTCGGCGGCGGTGTTGTCTGCGCCTTGATTCGAATCCGAGCCCCCCGTCCTGTCGCCGGCATTGCTGGTGCCATCGGGGGTGCTGAATGTGACCTCATCGATGTCCGGGAAATCGACGCCTCTCATCAGATCATCGAACTGCTGATCCACCGACGGGAGATCCGGTGTCTGGGCGCCCGCGTCCATGTCCGCCGTTACGTCACGATCCGCCGATTGCATCCCGCCGGGCCGGGCCGTCCCATCGGACCGATCGTGATCGTCGGATTGCCCTGCATGACCGGACCGTTCCACATCACCGGGCCGTTCCACATCACCGGGCCG
>CALNAE010000113.1 GCA_937874315.1 uncultured Bifidobacterium sp.
TGTCCGGTTGCAGTTGTCCGCATCTCTTATCGACGGCACTGCGTATAGTCGATAGCCGGCCCGGGATGTGGTAGAAAGATCCCGGCATCGCCAGAAATGTTGTTTTCGGGATACACGATTGATGAGCGCCAGCGGCGCCGAATGATTACAAATCGCGAGTCTCCATGAATTTCACCTTGCGATTTCCGAACCGTCACATGGCGGCGCTCGGCTCCTCTTTCTCACACGTTCCCGAAAGGCACGAATGTCATATTCATCCCGTCATCATCATCCATCCAAGCGGTCGAACACAGCGACCATCTCCGCCGGCGATCCCGCAGACAATGCTTCCGAATACGGCGTTCCCGCAGATAGCGTTTCCGCGAACGCCGATGTCGCTCTCAACGTCGTCGACGCAGGCGACGCATCGACAGCAGACACGCATACCTCGTTGACCGACACCGACAAGCCTGCCATGACCTTCGCCCAGCTCGGCGTTCCCGAACAGCTGGTCAAGGCCCTGGCTCGCGACGACAAGACCACGGCCTTCCCCATTCAGGAGGCGACGATTCCCGATTCCCTACGCGGACGCGACATTCTCGGCCGCGGAGCCACCGGCTCCGGCAAGACACTGGCCTACGCAATTCCGCTGATCAGCCGTATCCGCCCGCAGTCGGCTCCCAATCGTCCACACGGACTGGTGCTGGCTCCGACACGCGAACTGGCCAACCAGATCAACGACGTGCTGCTGCCTCTCGCCCGCAGCTGCGGCATGCACACCACCACAATCTATGGTGGAGTCCGCCAGAGCCGTCAGACCAACGATCTGCGCCGTGGCGTCGACATCGTGGTGGCCTGCCCCGGCCGGCTCAAGGACCTCATCAATCAGGGCCGCGTAAGCCTCGACGACGTCGAGGTCACGGTATTGGACGAAGCCGACGAGATGGCCGACATGGGCTTTCTCCCGGACGTCAGCGAATTGCTGGAGATGACACCGTCGGACGGACAGCGACTGCTGTTCTCCGCCACGCTCGACCACGGCGTCGACACGGTGGTACGTCGCTTCCTCAACGACCCGAAAATCCATGAAATCGATTCGGCCACCGCTCAGGTTTCCACGATGACCCAGCACGTCTTCCAGGTCACCTCTGCGGAAAAACCACAAATTGTCGAGGCGTTGGCCTCCGGGACCGGCAAAAGGATTCTGTTCACCAAGACCAAGATGCAGGCCGAGGAACTCGCGACCAAACTGATCGACCACGGCATTCCTTCTGCGCAGTTGCACGGCAATCTGTCGCAGGCCCAGCGCGACCGTAATCTGAAGGCCTTCAGCTCCGACGAGGTCCATGTGATGGTGGCCACCGACGTGGCGGCGCGCGGCATGGACATCAGCGGCGTGGAGCTGGTCGCCCAGATCGATCCGCCGCAGGATCCGAAATCATTCCTACACCGTTCTGGGCGCACAGCCCGAGCCGGTCACAGCGGAGACGTGGTGACATTGGTTCTGCCCAAGCAGAAGCGCCGCACCCTACAGATGCTGCACCGCGCCGGCATCAACGGTCACGCCGTTCGCGTAGATGAACAGTCCGATCAGCTTCAGGACCTCATCGGCGAACAGGCACCGACCGTCGACGGCTGGTCGCTGGAGGAATTCACCAAACGCCAGCGCAAACATCAGCACGATAATCGACGCGATCGCAACGGTTCGGACCGGCGGGGTCGCAACAACCGCAGAGATCGCGGTGACGGACGTGATCGTGATCACGAGCGCGGATATGAGCACGGACGCGGACACGGATATGACAGCCGACGCGTTGATCGGCATGACACCCAGCGTGACGCCTGGCAAGAACGCGGCGACGCGCGGGGACGGGTGAACGACCGCGAGGACGATTGGTCAAAGCCTTTCGACGGCCGTAGCGACAGGAAAAGGGCGGAGGACTCCCGCGGACGTTCCAACAGAAGATTCCATGATGACAGCCACGGCGCGCCGCAACGCGATGGCCGCCGCCATGACTCAACCTGGCACGGCAACCACACCCACGCCTATCGTGGACACACCAATGCCGAAGCCAGCCACGGCATGACACGAAACCACGCCTCCCGGGAACGGCACTGATCGGTTATTACTGATCGGTAATAACCGCATCCTCGCACAGACGCCGCACCACAGTTATGTGACACTGATCGAAAAGACCGGCGTCACACCGACTTGATTGGATAGACCGGCGCTGACACATAACAGCCGGCGGCACCTTGCACGGGTGTCGCCGGCTGTTGCGTTCCCGGTTCCTCCGTGGCCCTTCTCCGTCCCGCGACACGACCCATACCACTACGCATAATACCGTTCATGCGCATCGAGGCGCACGAGTCTGTGCTTGGCCCGGGGGTCCCCCGCATCCAATAGCTGTTCGGAACCGTCGGTCACCAAACGCTGCTCGAAGATGGCTTCATACTCAGCCATGGTGAGCCGTTGCCGGGTTCGCAACATCGCGGCGCTGTTCGCCGGATCGAGATAGCGTTGGAACCCGTCCTGCAATACGCCGAAGAACAGCTCCCCCACCGAACCGGAACCATAGCTGAACAGGCCGATTCTGTCACCGGCCCGCAGCGTCGTATCATGCTCGAGCAACGAGATAAGACCGAGATATAACGAACCGGTGTAGCAATTGCCAACGTCGCGGCAATGCTTGATGGATTCCTCGAATCGCCGCTCCAGCCGCCGGAAAACGTCGTCCGGCACCCGCTCGGAAAGGCTGCGCAAGCCTTTGCGGCCCATTTTGGTGAACGGGATATGGAACAGCATGGCCTGCAACGATTCGGCCCGGGTCAGTCCTTGTCGCCCGGCCTCCTGCCACAGATCCGAGAACAACCGTAGATAGACCTGTTCGGAATACTTGCCCTTGGCCAACGCCTCCGTCGCATAATTGGGTCGCCAGAAATCGTCGGTGCTGGTGCTGTGATACACCGATTCCGGTTCCAGCGCCATGATGCTCGGATTGGGACCGATCAGCATCGCGACCGCCCCGGCACCCTGCGTCACCTCGCCGCCGGTTCGTAAACCGTAGCGCGCGATATCGGTCGCGATGACCAGCGCGGTACGTTGCGGATGCGAGCGCACAAAATCCGCGGCGAGCTGCACCCCCGCCGTGCCTCCGTAGCAGGCCTCCTTGATCTCAATGGCACGCATATCCCCGCCTAGACCCAAAACGTCCTGGACGAACAATGCCGAGGCCTTGGACTGATCGACACTGCTTTCCGTGGCGACGATCAGCAGGCCGATCCTACGTTTGTCGATGTCGTTGAGCATCCCTTCGGCGGCGTTCGCGCCCATAGCCACGATATCCTGGTCCAAGGTGGGCACCGCCATGCGTCGTTGACCGATACCGATGCGGAATTTATCGGGATCGACTCCACGTGCCTGGGCCAGATCGTCAAGGTCGAGGAAACGATTAGGGGTGTACCAGGCCATGCGGTCGATGCCGACCGCCATCGGTTGTTCAAACGTCATGGTGTAGCTCCCGTCACTCTCCGTCGGCTCTCAGCTGGGTGAGCAGCCGTCGAGCCTCGGTCAAATTCGCCTGCGCCGGGTTATGGCGCAGCGCGGCCGTCAGATCGTCAAGTTCCCGGCCTTGCGCACCCGCCATCATCGCCAGGCTGCTCAGTTGCAGCTTCATATGCCCAGCTTGGATGCCGCGGGTCACCAACGCCCGCATCGCGGAAAGATTGGAAGCCAATCCGACGCTGGCCATGATGCCCATCAGCTGCGACGCGGACGGTTGGCCCAACAGCCTCATGGCAAGTCCGGCCATCGGCAACGTGGATATCGCCGCCCCGACGCTGCCAATCGGCAGTGGAATGTCGATGGTTCCCCTCAAGAGGCCCGGTTTGCGCCCTTCGGTTCGTATGGTCCACGTCGTCCATGTTCTACGGGAGTCGTCGAGGTCCGCGTATGCGGCGGCGCCGACGTTTCTCGTGTCGTTCCCGGTGGCGAGCACGACGGCGTTGATGCCGTTCATGACGCCTTTGTTGTGCGTGGCCGCTCGCAACCCGGAACACTGGGCGAAGCGCGCGGCCTCTACGATGCGGCGCGCCACGGTTTCGCCGGACATGTCTGAAGTGGCCAGCGACTGCATGGTTATTTCGGCGCTGGCACGGACGCGCTGTTGGGCAGTGGCATTCGACAGGATCGCCATCAGCGGTTCATGGCCGGGCAGTTGGGACCCAAGATATCGAGCCACGGCTTGCGCGATGGTGTTGACGATATTCGCACCCATCGCCTCTCCTGGGTCGATCAGCAGATCGAATTCCAGAAAGCCGTCGTGGGCTTGGGCCGTAACGGACCGTAAGCCGCCGCCATGCGAACGCAGAGTGGGGTGGGCATCGTCGGCGACGCACGTAATCGTGTCTTGACGCGCTGCCAAGAACTCTTGCATCTGTGTTGCTTGAACGTCTTCTCGGGTATGGGAATGATCGAGGAACACGATCTGAGCCGGGATCCCTTCCCGCAGCACTTGCGTATGGAACCCGCCGCTGCGTGCCACCCGTTGGGCGGCGTTACTCACGGCAGCGATCACCGACGGTTCCTCGGTGGCCATCGGCACCCGATACGCGTGTCCGTCGACCAGCATATGCTCCGCGAGCCCCAGCGGCACGGGGAAAACGCCAATCTGGTTCTCGATCAGATGTTCCGCGACCGCACGCGGCAAAGCCGCGCAGTCCGACAGCAGTTCCAAGTCCTGCGTCGCAAGACTCCCCTCCGCGGCGAGCAATCGCAACCGTGACTCGGTATCACGCTCATAAAACTTCATGACAACCGCTCCACTTCCATGGCAACCGCCTGACCGCCTCCCACACACAGGGCCGCGACGCCAAGCCTCTTGCCGCTGCGACGCAGGGCATGCACCAGAGTCGTCAGGATTCTGGTTCCGGAGGAGCCCAAGGCATGACCCAACGCCAATGCGCCGCCGCAGATGTTGTACCGATCCGGATCGATGCCGAGCTCCTGCTGCACCACCAGCGACTGGCTCGCGAAGGCCTCGTTGACCTCGTACAGATCGATGTCGGAGATCTGCTGGTCGAGTCTCTCCAGCAATCGCTGGATGGCCAGCACGGGCGTGTACCCCATAAGCCCCGGTCGATATCCAGTCTCGCAATACCCTGTGATCCGAGCCAGTGGCTGTAATCCCTGTCGATGCGCCTCGCCGCCAGTGGTCACGATCACCATGCTGGCACCGTCACTCAATGGCGAAGTGTTGCCGGCCGTCACCTTGCCGTCCTCGTCATACGCGGGTGGCAATGCTGCAAGCGACGCCATATCGGACTGCGGGCGCATCACCTCGTCATGATCCAACCCATTCACCGCGATGATCTCCTCGTCGAAGCCGCCGGCGCGCCACGTCGCGGCCGCCTTACGTTGGGAATCAAGCGCGTAGCGGTCCAACTGCGCACGCGTGAGGTGAAACAGCCGGTTGAGATTCTCCGCCGTAACGCCCATCGCGTAGTCTTCGAAGGCGTCATTGAGCCCGTCATGGAACAGGGTATCCTGCCAATGGTCAACGTCGAATGCATGTTTGCCCTGACGCGCGGCGAAGGCAGGGGCCCCCGACATGCTTTCCACACCGCCGGCTATCACCATGCGGGCGTCACCAAGCAGCACCGCGGCCTGCGCGAGACGCACGGCCTTGAGTCCGGAACCACAAACCTGATTGACGCTCATCGCGGTTCCGCGCATGGGCAGGCCCGCGTTGATCTGCACCTGTCGGGCTATATTCTGCCCCAATCCGGTCGATAGCACGTTGCCGAGTATGACCTGATCGATATCCTGAGTCTCGATGTCGTCCTTCGCCACCACTCGCCTGACCAGGCGAGATGCCATATCCACGGCGTTGAGTTCGGAGAGCGCCCCGCGGAATTTTCCGGTCGGTGTGCGATATGCCGAAGCAATCACCACCTCATGATCATACGCGGCCATGTCACCTCCATACACGCAAGATTGTTCATCCTCGCCTATGTGAGGTTAGCGGCAAAGCCGGGGCAAGGCGAGCATTTATGCGTCTTCGCCCCAAGTCTTCACCACCGCCATCGCAGCGCATGTATCTCAGATTCGCAGGTTATGGTTTTACGCACCGCACCACTCACGGCGTCGTACGCCATCCGTCGAGGCGACCCATACCCGCTTTGCACCGACAATCCATCGGCGGAGCCGTCCTTACGCCTCCTTGCTTGCGCTGGCCGAGGCCACCGCGGCCAAAGCCCGTGGCGCGTGGAACCCTTGACGCGCGAACTCGTCGGCGATGGCCTGGGCCACCTCACGGCTGCGACCGGCATCGACCAGGGCGATGATCGAACCGCCAAAGCCACCACCGGTCATGCGCGCGCCATAGGCACCACGGTGTCGGGCGACATCCACCGCCACGTCGAGCTCCGGAACGGTCACCTCATAATCCTTGGCCAGCGAGTCATGGGATGCATTGAACAGCCGCCCCGCCTCGGCGATATCACCCCGGGCGAAGGCATCCACGAACTGACGTACCCGGTCGATCTCGGTGATGACATGGCGCACGCGTTTGCGCATCGTTTCGTCCGGCAACGCCCCAAGAACGGCCGCGAGCGCCTGCCGCTGGTCCTGGGCCGCCGCCACGGCATCCGCACTGACCCGAAGATTTCTGACGCCGAGGATCCGAGCCGCCTGCTCACAGGTGGTGCGGCGCTGCGCATACTGGCCGTCGTTGAGCTGATGCGGCGCCTGGGTGTCGACCACCAGCAGCTCGAGACCGCGGCCTGCGAGATCGAACGGCTGTTGCGACACGTTGTTTAGCGCAGTAAGTTCCGGTCGGCAATCCAACAGCAGCGCATGGCCCGGCGTGCAGCGCATGGAAGCGTTCTGATCCAGGCCACCTGTGGAGGCACCTGCCATGTCGTTCTCGGCGGTCATGGCGGCATTGATCAGTGTCACCCTTCCGGCGTCGCTCGCGCCGAATCCGAGCCCCGCCACGTCGTCCAACGCGAGCGCCGTCGAACACGTCATGGCCGCCGACGAGCTCAGTCCAGAACCTAACGGCACGCAGGAGACGAACGCCGCATCGAAGCCTTGAACGCCGTCATATCCGGCCTGTCGCAACGCCCACGCCACGCCTGCCGGATACGCCGACCATCCCTCGACGCCACGGGCACGCAACCCCGCCAGATCGTTCGTCGTCACGTCGTCTGGGTTCATGCTCGACACGAGCCTGACCATGGAGTCTTCTCTTGGGCGCAACGCGACGAATGTGCGATGCGGCAACGCGATAGGCAGGCATAGTCCTGCGTTGTAATCGGTATGTTCTCCGATCAGATTGACTCGTCCTGGAGCCGCCCACACACCGGCGGGAGCTTTGCCGAAGGTATCGACGAACAGCACGCTTGCCTGAGCAACACCTTCACGACTGCTGATCGGCTCGATGAATTGCACGGTGGTCATCATGGACCCCTTTCATATGATGAACTTGAAGGCTCACGCCGGTGTCGCCACGACAGCACATTCTGGCCGACGACGCAATCGGCGCCACCTTCCTACCTACTCGTTGTTGTCGATGTCGATATCGCCGAGCTCGTGGAACCGCTGGGCGATAAGCTCCGGCGTCGTGTCCGAGATCCACGCGGCCATGGCGGATTCCGATCCGGCGAGATACTTGATCTTGTTCGCGGCCCGCCTGAAGGAGAAGAACTGCAGGTTGAGCCGGTAGTTCGCCCTACGCGCGTCGTGCACGGGCGCCTGGTGCCATGCGGCGATGTACGGCAGATCCATCCCCTTGCCGTCGCCGGTGTCGAAGAAGGCGTTGCCGCGGCGCAGCAGCGTGGAGTACATCTGGGCCAGATCCCAACGTTCCTGATCGTCGAGCTCATCCAGAGTCAGGACATCGCGGACCGGGGCCACATGAACCTCGAGCGGCCAACGGGCCGCCGCGGGCACATAGGCCACCCAGCTGTGATTGCGCATCACGATGCGCCGGTCCGCACCAAGCTCCGCATCCATGATGTCCTTGAGCAGGTTGCCGCCGGTACGCTCATGGTAGGCTTCGGTATGCCGCAGCTCGGTTTCGAGTCTCGGCGCGATGAAGGGGTAGCAGTAGACCTGGCCATGGGGATGTGCCAGGGATACGCCGATCTCGCGTCCATGGTTTTCGAATGGGAATATCTGTTCGATGCCCGGGACATGAGACAATTGCGCGGTGCGGAACGCCCAGGCCTCGACCACCGTCCGTAGTCTGGACACCGGCAGATCCGCCGGCAGACCGTTCTCGTTCGGGTCAAAGCAGATGACCTCGCAGCGGCCGTCGGCCAGTTGCTCACGCCACAGTGGGTTGCCGTCAACGTCGCTCTGGGCATCCGAAACGCCGGGAACCTGCACCATCGAGGGAAAACGATTCTCGAAAACGACGACATCGTAATCGGTATCCGGCACTTCCCCATCCTGATACGGATCCCCCGGTTTGCGCGCCGCCAGCGGATTGCCGGTTGCCGTCGCTCCCACACCGGTGGTGATCGGCCGGTTCATTCTTGCGGTGGCCATCGGAATCCAATCGCCTGTCAACGGGTCGCGGCGCATCCGCGGCGCCGCGTACGGCACCTCACGTCCATCGGCATCCGCATGCGGCGCGAAACGGTAGTCCAATGGACGCGGGTCATGAAGCTCCCGCGTCAATTCGCCCGAGACATAGCGCGGGTCGTCATCAAGATAGAAGAACTCTCGTCCGTCGGCCAATGTCGTCGGCGTGATGCGGATATGCTCCCTCGCGTACTCACCCGGCCGATAATATTGGAAATGCTCCGTCGCATTCTGTGTCATGGTCCTTCTCTCATCCTTCCTGCGCATGCTCGTCGCGATGCGCCAAAATCAATTGCCTGACCAAGTCCCGCGTCTTGGTGGTCGAATCCGGGTCGAGTCCGTCATCGGTTATCACCGTGTCCACCTGCTCGAATTTCGCGAACAAGGACAGCGACGTCGAACTCCATTTGGTGTGGTCCGTGAGGATAATCGCGCGGTCGGCGATCTCCATCATCGCCATATCCGTCGCCGCCTCAAGCGAATTCGGCATGAGGAAGCCGCGGGGTATGGAGACCGAATGGGTGCCGAGGAATACCGTGTTGACGCGCAGCGACTCGATGACCTTGTCGGCGATCGGTCCGACCAGCGAATTCGAACGGGTGATCACACCGCCGGTGACGATCACCTCGACGTCCTTGGATTCCAATGCCTGCACCAGCTCCGCCACCGGTATCGAATTGGTGAGAATCGTGATGCCGGCCGCCTGCTGCGATTCCAACAGGTGCTGGGCGAAGACGTAGGCCGTGGTTCCGCCGCCGATGGCGATGACGTCGCCCGGGGCGACATATTTGATTCCCTCTCGGGCGATGGCGTCCTTCAACCCGATATCCATCTGCGATTTCACCGAGAACAACGGCTCGCTCAGCAGCGTACTGGTGCTCACGGCACCGCCATGCACACGTTTCAGCAGTCCCTTGTCGGCGAGTTCGGCGATGTCTCGACGGATGGTCATGGCGGACACGTCGAGTTCCTTGGACAGAGCGGTGATGCGCACGGCCCCCCGGGTGCGCAGTCGACTCAGTATCAGATGTTGACGTTGTGAGGATATCATTCGAACATAATCGCACATCTATGAGCAAAAGTCAAACAATTTGTGCAAGTGGCGGAGAATTTCCTGCACATGATGCGCTTCTCGCGTCACTCGTTCGCAGCACATCAACCCGCGTCGGAGCCGCGACCCTTCACGGTCTTGAGCATTCTGCGCAGCCCCCACACCGTGACGGATCGCATGGCCTCGACCACTATCCCCGCGGTCATCTTCGATACGCCACGCAGTCGTTCGGGGAACACGATCGGGACCTCGAGAATGTGACCGCCGACCGAAGCGACACGGCGCGTCATGTCGATCTGGAAGACGTAGCCATTCGCTCGAATATCACGCAGGTTCAATCTGCGCAGTATGCCCGCACGGTAGGCCCGGAATCCGGCCGTCATATCGTGCACGTCCAGCCCCAGCATGCGTTGGGCATACCACGATCCCATCGAGGAAATCAGGTCTCTCGTCCACGACCACCCCTCGGTGCGACCTCCGGAGACGCGGCGCGAGCCGATCACCAGGTCAATCGTCGGATCCGCACGCATCGCGTCCAACATCCTGGTTAGATCGCACGGCCGGTGGGAACCATCCATGTCCATTTCGCAGATGACGTCGTACCCGGCGTTCAACGCCCAGGTGAATCCGGCGACATATGCGGGGCCCAGACCTTGTTTGCCGCCGCGATGCAACACGTGGATGCGCCCGTCATCGCGAGCCATCCCGTCCGCCAGCCTACCGGTTCCGTCCGGCGAGGCGTCGTCGACGACCAACACATCGACCTCGGGATTGCGCCGGAACATCTCGGTCAGAGTCGGTTTCAGGTTGGCGGCCTCGTTGAACGTCGGCATCACGACGCAGACGCCACACCATACCGGTTTATTCGTATCGTCATCCACACCTTCACTGTACGGGCGGACTCCTACCGTTTTCTGTGAGTAGTGACACAATAGGATCATGAGCTACGTTTCAAGCAATTACTGGCACGATGCCGTCAACAAGGTCGCCACCGACCTGATGACCTTCGGATACAAACATGTCGTGAAACCACACTTCGTGTTTAATCACACACCGGATGCCGCCCATGAGCAGATGATCGCCTTCTGCGCAGCGACCAAGCAGATCCAACCCCTGATGTGGCTGTTGCGAGAAACCCTCGACTACACCGACCCCAGCCTGGAGACCGAGGCGATGGGGCTGCACTTCGCCAACCCCTTCGGATTGTCGGCGGGTCTCGACAAGAACTGCGAGATGCCGGTGCTGCTGGACAACGCCGGATTCGGCTTCGAAACCGTGGGCTCGACCACTTCACGGCCTTGCCCGGGCAATGCCCGCCCTTGGTTCCATCGCCTGCCCGAATACGACTCCATGCTGGTTCACGTGGGTCTGGCCAACGCCGGCAGCGAATCCGTGATGAAGGTGGTCGAACGGGCATGGCGCGAAGCCAAGACGATGCAGCTGTCGGTCTCCATCGCCAGAACGAACGACGAGCTCACCGGGGATCTTGCGGAAGGCATCGATGATTACCGCATCTCGATGGAGCGGGCCGCGGGCCGCAGCTCGATGATCGAGGTCAACATCTCCTGCCCAAACACCAAGGTCGGCGAGCCTTTCGGCGACCCGGACAATCTCGACAAACTCTTCGCCGCGCTTGACCAGGTCGATCGCCCGCAACCAGTGCTGGTCAAGATGCCGTTCGATCTGCCGTGGGAGCAGTTCCGCGAGTTGTTGCAAGTGCTATGCGAGCATCGGGTCGATGGCGTGACCATCGCGAATCTGCGCAAGGATCGATCGGGCCTTGAGATTCCGCGGGATTGGAAGGGCGGCCTGTCCGGAAGCCCGACCTACGCCCGCGGCAACGAGCTGATCAGACGCACGTATCGTGAGTTCGGCGACCGGCTCACCATCGCCGGCGTGGGCGGCGTCTTCACCGCGGAACAGGCCTATGAGAAGATCAGGTTCGGATCGAGCCTGGTGATGTTCATATCCTCATTGATGTATCGCGGACCCCAGCAGATCAGTGTTCTGAAACGTGGACTCGCCGAATTGTTGGCGGCCGACGGTTTCGAACACGTGAGCGAAGCGGTGGGCATCGACGCCTGAACCGTTGAGTTCAGACTCGAGACGCGGACGACGATCCAGGTTCAATCCGCAACAGCGCCGCGAAGATACTGCGTCGGGTATGCGATCGCCGCTCGACGCAGGCCGAGTTTACGCGCGGCATACAGCGGCCAGTATGGGTTGCGCAGTGAGGCACGACCGATTTCGACCGCGTCGGCCTTGTCCGAGGCGACGATATGCTCCGCCTGCTTCGGCTTGGTGATCAATCCCACCGCAGTCACCGGTATGCCGACCTTGCGATGGATGTGCTTGGCGAACGGCACCTGATAGTTCGGCGCCACGGGAATCGTGACGTCGTCCACAATGCCTCCGGTGGAAACGTCAATCAGATCCACACCGTGTTCCTTCAACGTTGCCGCCGTGACGGTGGTTTCCGCAAGCCCCCAGCCGTGCTCGGCCCAATCGGTGGCAGAAATGCGAACGCTCAGCGGCATCCCCTCGGGTATCACCGCACGGACGGCATCCACGACTTCAATCAGCAGCCGCATCCGGTTCTCCAGACTTCCCCCGTATTCATCCGTACGCTGGTTGGACAACGGATCAAGGAATTGCGAAAGCAGATATCCATGCGCTGCATGGATCTGAATCATCTGGAATCCCGCTCGCACGGCGCGCGCCGCGGCGTCCCTGAACTGGGCAACGACGACATGGATGCCATCGACGCTCAATTCCCTCGGCCGCTCATAGGAACCAAAAGCAATCGGGCTGGGCGCGACGGTCTGCCAGCCGCCTTCCTCGGGCGGTACGCTTCCCGTCTCATGACCACGGTCCGGAGCTTGGCTGGAAGCCTTACGTCCCGCATGGTTGAGTTGGATGCCGAATGCCGCACCCGACCGACGCACGTCGTCGACGATCCAGCGCCATGCATCGATCTGATCGTCGTCCCACAGTCCAACATCCAGCGGCGAGATTCGACCCTCAGGGCTCACGGCCGTCGCCTCGGCGATGATCATGCCGAATCCGCCGAGACCACGGGAGACGTAATGCTGATAATGGAACGGCGTCGGCTTCCCATCGCGGGATTCGACCGAATACATGCACATCGGCGGCATCCAAACGCGATTGCGCACGGTAAGATCACGCAGCCCCAACGGCTGAAACAGTGCGGGTCCATTATCATGACGAGAATGTGGTTGATTGCTCATAACTGGTCTCTTCTTTCCTGAACGTACCACACACCATTCTAGAAATCAGAACCAGGCTACGCCGCAAGCTTCATCGAGGACATCGAAAAGCTGCGCATGCCGCGAAATGCCTTCGGATCGAGCCGTTCCGCCCGGGCTAGCGCGAGTTGGTGCTGGGGCTTGGACTACTGCTGCCGCCGCTACTCGGCGTGGTGAGGAACTTCGACGCCGCATTACCGTAATTGTTGTCCTGCGCGATTTTGGCGGTGTCCAAATAGGTGTTCATGAACTCCTTCCAAGCGGGGGTGGCGATGTACATGCCGTACCAGGAGGGCAAGGTCTTGCCGTTGATGGTCTTGCCGTTGAAGCTTTCGGGCACCTCGGCATTGCCAACGGCCACGAAGGACGCCACTTGGGGCACGAACCCGCCTGTGAGCATGTACTTGTCCTCGTTGGTACCTGTTTTGGCGAAGGTCTTGCGGTTGTTTTCGAGCTGTGCCGTCGCCGCCTCGCCGTTCTTCGTGACGACGCCCTGATTCATGGCGTATGCCACGGTCTGCGCGACCTCGGACGGTATCGCCTGATGGCAGTTCGCGCTCGGCACCTTGAGGGATTTCCCGGATATCGTGATGACCTTCTTGATGGCGATCGGCGTGCATTCGACGCCATTGGCCGCGATCGTGGCATAGACGTTTGCCATGGTCAGTGGCGATGCCTGGACCGAACCGATGACCATCGGGGCGTTCAGCGAATTCGAAGAATAGACATCCTCCTGACCTTCCGGAGAGTTATGGTATCCGACCGTTTTCGCGGCATCGGCTATGGCGCATAGCTTGATCTGCTTCATCATGGCCGCCTGCGTCGTGTTATGCGAATAGATCAGCGCGTGCAGCGGCGTCTCCGGGTTCACGGTGCCGCCGCCGGAGTTTTCGACAGGCCACGTGCCGACACCGTTGTATCGAGCGCAGCTGAAATCGCTGTTGCTGTAATTGGTCGAGGTGGCCAGCGGCGTATTGATGGATTTGCCCGCCAACAGCCAGGCCACCATATTGATGGGCTTCCACGTCGATCCGACCGGATACCCCTGACCTCCCCCATCGGCCTGGTCGACGTCGTAATTGATGGCCGTGTGCGTCGCATTGGATTTCGCCGCATCGGTCGCATCGTAGACGCGATTGATGCCGAATCCAAGCACCTCACCCGTCCCCGGGCGCACCGCCGCGATCATCGCCTCGAAACCGCTGGGGTCATTGACCGGCACGGTGTCCCGCGCGGCCTTCATCGCAGCCGAGTTGGCGTTGATGTCCATGGTGGTGTAGATGTCGAGGCCTCCCTCGTTCAGCAATTTATCGCGCGCCTCCTGCGTCTTACCGAACTCGGCGGAGTTAAGAATCTTGTTGGTCACGTAGTTGCAGAAGAACGCCGCATCCCCCGCGGATTGGCAACCGATGTTCGTGGCGTCGTCCTGAAGATGCAGCGTGTCCTTCAACGGGGTCTTCACCGCGTCTTCGTACGTCTTCTTATCCTTGATATAACCCTGCTGATACATGAGCTGAAGGACGACGTTGCGCTGACGCTCCGATTCCTTCTGGTTGGACTCGACGGAAGGATCATAAGCCGCGGGGTTTTTGGTGATGGCGGCTATGGTAGCCGACTGGACAAGATTGAGATCCTTGGCGGAAACTCCAAAATACCGGCGCGCAGCGGTCTCCACGCCGTAGAGGTTGTTCGTTCCGAACTGCGCGATGTTGAGATAGCCCTGAAGGATCTCGAGCTTGGAATACTTCTTCTCCATCTGCACCGCGATCAGCATCTCGCGCAGCTTGCGCGCTATGGTCTCCTCGGAGGCGTGATATTCCCCGATCGGGTCACCCTTCTCCTGCGCCTGTGTGATCAGCACGTTCTTCACGTATTGCTGCGTCAGGGAAGACCCTCCCTGCGTATCGCCCTTCTTGATGAAGGTCTGCACAAACGCCCTCATGATGCCCTGCACATCGATACCGGAATGCTCGAAGAAGCGTTTGTCTTCTCGAGCCACCGCAGCCTCCTGCATGGTCTTGGAGATGTCCTTGATCGGTACCACAGTACGATTCTGCGCATAGAACGAGGCGATCACCGTCTTGCCGTCAGACGCGAACAGCCGTGATTTCTGAGGTAACGACGTGACGTCGAAATCGATGCCCTCGACCTTCAGCGACGGCACGACGGCCCTTGCGATGCTGTTGACCCCCAACACCGCCGGAGCAAGGAAGGCGCTGGCGACCACCCCGCCTGCGATACACAGCATGACATAGGCCAGAATCAGGGCGAACACACGCCGTACAATCAAGGTTTTCTTCTTGGGCATGGTGCCATTCTAAGTGAGCGTCTCTACCGGACGAGGGCGTCGGGCAAGCCGCCGCTATTTTGTCACAAAAGGTGCCGAAACTCAAAGAAGACCGGAAACAAGCCGAAAACGGCGCTATCAATCGCTGGTCCCGGGAACAGATGGTGCGGGAATCCAGGCCCTGGCACGCATTCGCTCGGTCGACGCTAGCGACGTGATCGTCGGATGAGCATGCCTGGCTGATAGATGATGATGGAACGGCCCTCGCGGGCGATCCAACCACGATTCGAGAAATCCATCAGGGCCTTATTCACCGTTTCCCGGGAGGAGCCGACCAGTTGCGCCAGTTCCTCCTGCGTCAGATCGTGCGGGACTTTGAGCCCCGCCTCAACCGGCTCTCCGAAACGAGTGGCCAGATCCAGCAACGTCTTGGCTAGTCGCGCCGGCACATCCATGAACACCAGATCTGAAATTCGCTCATTATTGGCCCGCATCCGATTCGCCAGCACCTGCAGCATATCCACGGCGACACGGGGATATTCGTTGAGCCAGGAGAACAGGGCATCGTGTTCCAACCAGACGACCGCCGTATGGTTTTTCATGGCTACGGCCGACGCGGTCCTCGGGCCTCCGTTCGGGTCGAATACGGGAATCTCGCCGAGTACTTCGCCATGGGAATGGATGCTTAGCAGCTGCACGCGAGCGTCACTGGACGAATGCACGAGCTTGACACGGCCGGATTCCAGTAGGAACATGCGCTGATCCGTGCCGCCCTCTCGGAAGATGTAGTCGTTCTTGTTAAAAACCGCACGGCGCAAATCGGGCAGCAGTTCATTCGCCTGCGCCGGTGACACCTGCTTGAACAATGCGGTATGCAACAGGATATTGCCGCTATCAGGCATCTCATTGGGCTTGGCCACGCCGAACTACCTCCATGTCATGAATCTGCTTCGACTCGAAGCTATTGTATCCCTCCGCTGCCGCTGCGGCGATAAGACGACCGATCAGTGTTTCTCGGCTCATCCCGGTTTGCGAACGCAACGGGTCGACACGTTTAACGGCCGATACGACGGCCTTGTCGGAGATCTTCTCCTGCGACACCCGCAGAATCCGGCTCATCTTCGCCGCATCGATATCGTAGGCCAACGTGACGTGGTGCAGAACCGCGCCCGGGCCGGCGCCGACGGCCGGGAACCTCCGTTGGGCGGCTCCCCCGATCTTGCCCACGGGGGATGCGATATCGTTCAACCCCGAGAAGCCGACGTGCAGACCGAGTGGCGCGAGCGCATCGATCAGCCATTGATCACACAACCGGTATGACTGCGCGATACTCACATCTCGGACAAAATCAAGGGGCGCATACAGCGAATAGGTGATGGTGTTACCCGGTTCGACGAACATGGCACCGCCCCCGGTACATCGCCGCACCACCGTGATGCCCTCACGCCGCGCCTCGGCAAGATCGACCTCGTCGGGTAGGGATTGGAACCGTCCGATGACCACCGCAGGAGCCGCCCATTCCCAAATACGCAACGATGCGTCGCAAGTTCCGGCGGCGAGTCGTCGTGCCCACTGCTCATCGATTCGCATCTGGTCGGCGGGTAGACGCGGACGGTCATGGATGACACGCGGCCGTAACTGTCGCCAGCGCCGTCGCGCCATATCACATAACCTCCGGTCCGTCTCGCCCCTGACACCCGGCAAGGCTGCTGCAACGCGTCGATCCTGCGCCGAACGGTCCTTGCGTACGGCACGCGACCAGGCGATGTCGATGGCCTCGGCGCCCACGCCAATCAAGCGGGCCGACCCTGCCGCACGAGTCCGAGACGAGTCGGATACGGGCGCTGGTCGTCGCGCCAACGCGGACCGTGCGCTTCGACCGGTTACCAGCGCTCGCTCGATGGCGTGAATCGTGTCGCACATCGCGGCGTCGTCCCCGCCGTCCATGAAGAAATCCCCGTCGATATGGCAGCTCAGTATATGGCCGCGCTCATCCATCTCGACATTGACGGCGACCAGCTTTCCGCCCGGAGTCTTGCATTCTCCACGTTGCATCATCGTATTCATACGTCGCGCGACGGAAGTCAATCCTTGAGCTCGACGCCCTTGCTGTCGCGGTGCCACGGGGAACCGTAATTGGAACACAGGATCAGAATGCCTTCCACCAAGCCCCAGATGGCCGCGGCCGCAGGGCCAAGACCGAAGAAGATCCAGCCGACGCAGGTCAAAAGCAGCTGCAGCACCGCCTTCGTGGTGTACCCCAGATAGAAGTTGTGCACACCGAAGCAACCGAGGAAAATACCCAGGAGCCCCGCGACAATCTTCTCTCGTGGCTGATAGCCGTAGGGAAGCTGCTGGTAGCCGTTGAAACCCTGTCCCTGCTGCCCATATTGACCATATTGATTCGGGTCGTAGGAGCCGTACTGTCCGGACGGCGGAACCTGACCGTACGAAGGCTGCTGTCCCGCCGGCGCGTACTGGCCGTACTGGCCATACTGGCCGTTCGCCGTGTTGCCGGCATTGGGCTGGCCGTATGCCGATCCCGGCTGCTGACCGGGCTGCTGTGGCTGCCAGCCCTGACCGGGCTGCTGCTGCCCGGGCTGCCCTGGTTGTACGGGGCTGGGCTTACCCGGCTGAGCAGGCTGCTGCTGATACGGTTGGCCGGCATCGGTCTGCCCTTGGGACCACCAAGGCGCCTGATCGCTCGAATTGCCGCCGTTTTCCGAACGGTTGCCGTCACCGGTGTGCTCACTGTTGAAATCACTCATGGGCACTACCATAGCTTACGAACGTTGTCAACGCCATAGAGCGAGCTGAACATCTGCTGAACGGTAGCGGACGGCGAACGGCATCGTCCACTGCCCGCATCGTAGCCACCGCGCTTATCGAGAACCCATGCCCTGCGACTCGACGACCGGTCGATCCCGCAGTCCCACGGTTCGGCGGTACAACAATCCGACGGCCAAACGGTCCCACTGTCTTACATCCTTACTGTCCCGCCCCTACAATCTGGCCAAAAT
>CALNAE010000114.1 GCA_937874315.1 uncultured Bifidobacterium sp.
CCCGGCAATGGCGTCGATGCGCCAGAGTGGACGAAGAAACTTTCTGTGGGACCGCCCCGGGACAGCGCTGCCGGGGAAAGACGCGGGCTCGCGATTGCGCCTTGGCTCGAAGGACTGGTCGGACTGACCACAGGCGAACGCAGCTATCGCACGCGGTTGAGCCGCATACAGGCGCTCTGGCTCTCGATCATCGACATCCTCAGCCCGCTCATCATCGTCTCGCCCGTGCGCCTATCGCCATCCCAACGCGAGAGGCTTCGCCCAACCACCCCGAGGCACCGCAAGTTCGTCCCTCTGAGGGCCGAGGCCATGCAGGCCGCCGAGCCCCTGCGCGGCGACCTCGCTCGGCACTGGACGGCGGGAGAGCTCGCCGATCGTGTTCACCTGTCAGAGTCTCAACGCTTGCGCGTGTTCGCTGACGCTTACGGCAAGACGCCCATGACGTACCTGACGATGTTGCGCGTCGAGGAGATCGCCCGACTCCTTCGCGAAACCGGCCTGCTGGTCGAAGACGCCGTCGGACAGGTCGGCTGGCATAACGTAAGCCACGCGATCCGCGTCTTCCGCGCCTACGTCGGCATGACGCCAGGCGTCTACCGGCGCACATACAACGCCGCGGCCTGAGCTGCATGCATCCCTGAAGAGCGGGCAAAGGACAGCCGATGGACCATCAGAACTCGCAGCCCGCGCCGTCGCCCACACGCGACCTGCCAGCCGATGGTGCTATCGCAGCAAGTCCTTGACGAACCCGACGTACTCTTCCGCATTGCGTGCGACCTCATCCTCCGAGGGATCATGCTCAGCGCCATACAGCGCGAAGAACGACCGGTAGTCGGCATGGCAATACGAAAACGTCGTCTCGAACGGAGTGAGCAACTCCTGAAGCGAATGCCCATACCGGCCCTGCGGACTGTAGTCGGACTGCGCGATACCGGCGCTGACGGCCAAAGCGACAGGCTTGCCCTGCAACGCATTCCCTCCGGCTCCGTAGGCCCAGCCATCAGTGAGGACTTCATCAAGCCACTGCTTCACGACGGGCGGGCAATTGAACCAGTAGACGGGAAATTGCAGGACAAGCACATCATGCGCATCCACGATCCCGCGTTCGCGGGCCGCATCGATCCTTCCGTCCGGATACTCGTCGGCAAGCACATGCACGTCACACAGCTCGTCATGACGGCGCAATGCGTCGACCCAATGCCTGTTGATGATGGACCCCGACAGGTCGGGATGCCCTACGACTATGAGCGCCTTCATTTTCAGATGCCTTTCTACCCAGCGTGAACGTCAGCATCAGTCTAGTACGTACGTCCGTACATATCACTTGCCAGGTTGGTCCCGCATCACGGGGTTGCCGTAGAATTGGAGACGAGGCAGAGCACCCAATCTCAGTGGTCCCTACGGGATCGCCCCGCTACGGGGCACTCAATTCATAGCTGTCTCTGCGACGCATCGCGCCGCGCTATGAACAGGAGCACTGCCATGATCCGCCTGCTGTTTGCCGCCAGCATCGCCGTCCACGATTTCCTGCGCCGCTGGATGCCCACGAACGTCATCCGCGACCTGATCCGCACCCGCCGAGGCCTCAAGTGGGGCGTGCCCGCCATGCTGCTGGCCGTCCCGTACTTCGCTATCGCCTACTGGCTGACCACCCTGCTCGCTAATGGGGCTCCGGGCTGGTTGAATCTGCTGGTGCTCGTGTGCGTGTGGTCGGGGTTCAAGATGCTGTGGCTGGGGCCCATCAGCATCGTCCTGCTCTTGCGGGCCCGCGCCCGCGAGTTCGCGGCGCGCCGGCGCAGCCAGGTCCCGTCCAGACAAGCAGGGCACTATGAAAAAGAAGGAATGGCCCTACTGGAAGGTCGTGGATGAAGGCAGTCGCCTACACGTATGACGCGGACCCCTGGTTTCCGCTGGTTCAAGCCCAGAAGGCGAAGTGCGAGCGGATGGCGCGCTCCGCTGGATACGAGGTCGTCGCCCAGGTCCATGACGAATCCGGCAACCGCGAAGGACTGCAACGCCTGCTTGACACAGCCCACACTCAGGGCTTTGACGCGATCGTGGTGACCGAGCTTGAACGGCTGGCCGACGACGAGGAGTCGCTCGACGCGATCCTGGACAGGTTCGACGCCGAAGGCATCGCGGTGATGACCTTCCCGCCCGAAGTAGGCCGGGCCTTGAAGGAACTCATCGCGCAGGAAATCGAAGCGCTCGCCGAGCAGAGCAACCGTGACGAGAATTTCGACCCTGATCTCGATGACGAGCAGATGGCGAGATGGGAACGCAAAGTGGACGCGGTGATCGCGCAGACCCTCGCCACGCACTACCCAGGCATCGGATGGACGCCACCCGAAGACGCCTAAGCTGGTTCACGCGGCCGCCGAGCAAGGCTCAGGGTTGAAGTGAGTGGTCGGCGTGCCTGATGTTGCGCCCGGTGGGCCGCATCGTCCCCCCAGCGGCGAGTATCGCGTTGCGGGCACCGGTGCGGCTGATGTCCATTGCCTCGGCGACCTTGACGAGGCTGAGCCCGCTCTCGAAGAGCTTCCGAGCCTTCTCCTGCTCGGAGGGCGAGAGCTTGCAGTTCCGCAGCGGCACATCCGACTCGCTGACGATCCGGTTGATGGTGGCCCGGTGGACCCCGAACCTCGCGGCGTTCTCCCTGACAGGGGTTCCGGAGGCATAGGCTTCGAGCAGCTTCGCGCGGTCCGGGGTGTTCAAACGAGTTTGAACACGCAGCCGCTTCTCGGCCACCGGACCTCGAACATCGCTCCGGGCGGGCCTCGGCGGTCGAGCGAGCAGGGGCCGCTTCCCGCGTAAAGTCCGGGAAATCAAGGACTTCAGCGCAGTAGACTGGTTTGAAAAGCTCCTACGTAAGACGACGGTTTAACCCTTGGAATCATTGAGATTTCGAGGGTTTTCATTTCCACAGGTTTCCTGTTCCGGGCACGATGAGGCACGATGGCCGCAGACTTCCAATGGTCGTGA
>CALNAE010000115.1 GCA_937874315.1 uncultured Bifidobacterium sp.
GACGCCGGCGACGGGGCGGCACATAGATTTCCACCTTATCGGCCAGTTGCAGTCCAACAAGATCGGCAAGGTGCTGCCGGTCGTCGATACCATCGAATCGGTGGGTTCGATGGCGCTCGCCGAGAAAATCTCCCGTCGTGCGGTCGCTCATGCCGTGAGCGTTGGCGTGCTGGTGGAGGTCAACGAGTCGGGGGAGCCCGCGAAATCCGGCTGTAACCCCAAGAACGCTCTTGATATCGCCAGGCGTATAGGGATTATGGGCGGGCTGGATCTGCGCGGGTTCATGACCATCGGCGCACACGTGGATGACGAGATCGTGATACGCAAGGGCTTCTCGCACCTGCGCCAGCTGCGTGATCAATTGCTCGAGTCGGGTGAACCGGGTACCGACCATTGCCTCGAGCTGTCCATGGGCATGACGGGAGACATGCGGTACGCGATCGCCGAGGGGTCGACCATCGTTCGCGTCGGCACCGGCATCTTCGGCCAGCGTGCATTCATCTGATGACACTGCCGCCCGCGCCCGGCACGGGGATGACGGTTCGATTTCGCGCATGACATTTCGCGCATGACATTTCGTATGCGGCGTTCCCGTACACGACATTCTGTACGTGGCATTCCTGAGTACGGTATCGCGCAGGGCATTCCAGCGCATGGCAATCAGTACGGAACATCCCCGTACATCACATTTCGTACATGACATGGACATGTATGCGGCGTAGGCTGGTCGTATGAGAATCGCGCGTTTTTCACTCAATGATGTCCCCCAGTATGCCTTCGTGCAGACCGATAAGACCGATGGCAAGGATTATCTGGTTGCGCTGGCCGGTTTCCCCTTCAATTCGCAGCCCATGGAGCCGACGGGCAAACGCTATCCGGTCGACGGCGAGGGCATCCGCCTGCTTTCCCCGGTGATTCCTTCGAAGGTGTATGGCCTTGCCAAGAACTACGAGGCCCATGCCGAGTTCATGCATGACCATGGCATGTCGAAGGCGTCGCATGCGCCCGAGGAGATGGTGATCTTCAGCAAGCCCAGCACCGCGGTGATCGGGCCCGATGACCCGATCGTGTTCCCCTCGTTCTCGCATGATATGAATTTCGAGCCCGAGGTCGCCGTCGTCATGGGGCGGATCGCCAAAAACGTATCGGTTGAGCATGCCATGGACTACGTGCTGGGGTTCACCTGCGTCAATGACGTGACTCTACGCGACCTGCAGGGTTCGGATCCGACGTGGACTCGGGCGAAGGGATTCGATACCGCGTGCCCGCTCGGTCCGTGGATCCAGACAGAGTTGGATTGGAAAGACGCGCATATCTCGTTCAGTCTAAACGGCAAGAACGTCGCGGACGCATCGGGTACCACCGCCAATCTGATTCACGGCATCCCCGAGCAGATCGCCTCGATCTCGAGCTTTGCCACGCTTCTTCCGGGCGATGTGATCATGACGGGCACCCCCAACGCGTCCGGCAGCCTCAAGCCCGGCGACGAGGCCGTGGTGACGATAGGGGGCATCGGCTCGTTGCGCAATGTGGTGGTGCGTGGCTGAAATGGCGCGATGCAAAAATTGAGTGTTCAAGACTCAAGTTTGGGAATAGAATGGTATCGAACGCGGTTGAAGCTATCAGAACGTGATTGATAGGGCCGTTTTACGGAGCATGATCGCATGGCGACGGTGCGCGGGAAGCGGCAGACATACTACGGGAGGTACCAATGGAACACAAGTTCACCACCATGGCTCAGGCGGCCATCGGGGACGCCATACAGAGCGCATCGGCTGCGGGCAACGCGCAGGTGGACACCCTGCATCTCGTTGATTCGCTGATGCGTCAGGAGAACGGGGTCATTCCCTCGTTGATTCAGGCCGCAGGAGGTAACGCGCAGACCATCGGCGCCGCGGTGCGTAACGCCTTGGTCGCGTTGCCGAGCTCCAGCGGTTCGACCACGGCCCAGCCCGATGCCAGCCGTCAGCTGACGACGGCGTTGGCCCAGGCCGAGAAGGAGATGCAGCGGATGGGGGACGAGTACGTCTCCACCGAGCATCTGCTCATCGGCATAGCCGCGTCGGCACCCAACCAGAGCGCCGATATACTCAAGGCCAACGGCGTGACGCCCGAGGCGCTGCGTAAGGCGGTGCCCGGCATCCGCGGCGGCAAGAAGGTCACGAGTCCCGACGCAGAAGGCAGCTACAAGGCACTCGAGAAATACTCCACTGACCTGACGGCCGCGGCCAAGGAAGGCAAACTTGATCCGGTGATCGGCCGTGATCAGGAGATTCGCCGCGTCATGCAGATTCTGTCTCGCCGCACCAAGAACAACCCGGTCCTGATCGGCGAGCCCGGTGTGGGTAAAACCGCCGTGGTCGAAGGTCTCGCCGAGCGCATCGTGGCCGGCGACGTCCCCACGACCCTGCAGCACAAGAAGCTCATCAGTCTGGATCTGGGCTCGATGGTGGCGGGTTCCAAGTATCGCGGCGAGTTCGAGGAACGTTTGAAGTCCGTGCTGGAGGAGATCAAGAACGCCGACGGTCAGATCATCACCTTCATCGACGAGATTCACACCATCGTGGGCGCAGGCGCGGCAGAGGGTTCCATGGATGCGGGCAACATGCTCAAGCCGATGCTGGCGCGCGGCGAGCTGCGGCTCATCGGCGCGACGACCTTGGACGAATATCGCGAGAACATCGAAAAGGACCCCGCCTTGGAACGCCGGTTCCAACAGGTCTACGTGGGCGAGCCAAGCGTCGAAGACACCATCGCCATCCTGCGCGGCCTCAAGCAGCGCTATGAGGCCCACCACAAGGTGACGATCGGCGACGATGCGCTGGTGGCGGCCGCGACGCTGTCCAACCGCTATATCTCGGGTCGTCAGCTGCCTGACAAGGCCATTGATCTGGTCGATGAGGCCGCCGCGCACCTGCGCATGGAGCTCGATTCGCAGCCTGAGGAGATCGATGAGCTGCAACGCAAGGTCACCCGGCTCGAGATGGAGGAGATGCAGCTGAAGAA
>CALNAE010000116.1 GCA_937874315.1 uncultured Bifidobacterium sp.
CGCCAATCGTGGCCCCACGGCGCCGGAAGTTGATCGACGCCGCCAGCCACAACACCCCTGCCACGACCACATCGATGACGATTCTGGTGCCGGCGCCCATGAGCAGCGAGCCGAGTGCGAACACGGGGATCACCACCGCGACACGACGGTCTTTGGTAAGCCAGTAGACCGGCAGCAGGACGCCGAACAGATGCATGCCGATATAGCTCGGCTCGGCGAACAGGAACTGCGGGCGCTGCCATGTGTAGTTGCGGTACATGAGTCTGGCGAAGAACTGCCTGATCCCGGCCACGTGCCATTGCACGCCGGCCCACTGCACCATGCCGGCCAGAAAAGCAGCCGTATAGGTCGCCACCAGAACCGTCACCATGGGTCTCCACGGCAGTTTCTTGATGCGCAACGCTATCTCCAGCGAAGCCAAGCAAGCCAGTCCCAGCACCACCGAACCGATCGATCGTACGGCCGCCCAGCCATGGAAGCCGATCGTGGTCCAGCCATACACCGACGTGAGCACCAGCAGAAACGGCAGCAGCATGAACGCCAGGTACCGCCGGACCACCACCCGCAGCAACCTCGCGTTCACCAATGCATAGGCGAGGAAGAACCACGGCGACAGCGGCGTCCAATACGGCAGGGGAACACCCGCCACCGTGCCATCGACCGGCAGGAGCGCGAGCGCGGCATAGAACAGCAGATCCGAGGGATCGGCAAGCAGCGGTCGCAGGCCGTCGCCGGAACCGAGCCGATGCGGATCACGTCGTTCAATGCTGTGCGTTCTATTCGCCATACCCACCCCTCGACACTCTCGAAACCGATCAGTCATGTTCCTCGACAGGATACGCCGCGCAGAATACGGGAGATCACGGCATGGAAGTAAGAATGTCCACGTTGATACCCAACAGGTATGGAACGACAGCTGGCGCGCAGATTGCAAATGATCAAGGCAGCCAACTCGCTCAGAGATTCGCAGGTGCCTCCGGGCAACAAACTCGAATCATTACAAGGCGATCTCAAAGGAAGTTGGAGCATTCGCGCCAACGCACAGTATCGACTCATATCCCGATGGGATGCTGAAGAACAGGAGGCCTACGATGTCTATTTCGACGATTACCGCCACTGACACGCATTCGACACCGCAGCTCTCGGTACCATCAATCCAGTAGTCACGGCTTAGGTGAGGCGGTTGGCCATAGGCCAGCCGCCTCACCCGCTACGATGCCATGACCTCCAATGCCTGACCTTGGCGATACACTGCCGAGGGCCGCGACTCGCACTCTAGAGACCGGCGCGCAACAGGGGAAGGGGC
>CALNAE010000117.1 GCA_937874315.1 uncultured Bifidobacterium sp.
GACGGACATGCTGACGATTACGCCGACGAAGGGGCGAGCGCCGATGCCGGTAGCGGCGAGCCTGGCGCGGAACAGCCGACCACGCGGAGCCCCAACCCCGCTGTTGGCGATTCGGGACGGCAGGAGACGGAGCCGTTGCCTACGTCATCTTCGATTCCCGGTCCGCTCTCGACGGCTCAATCCTCGACGGCTCAGTCCTCGACGGGCCCGTCGGCGCCGGGCCAGTCCGCTGGATTCGCAGGGCCGGCCGTTGATTCGGGGCAGTCGCCGGTCGCAGGCCAGAATGCCGCCGGTCCTTATCGTCCGGCACCTGAATATGGGGCCTATGGTCCTGTACCGGTCCAGACGGAGCAGCAGCAAAACGAGCAGAACGTCGGTTTCAACGGGACGCAGAACCCTGCTTCGGGCGATGCGAACGGTGCTCAGGGCGGGCGCAACCCCTATTTTGGATCGAACGACTACGGCAATCCCTTCGCCAATCGCAACCCGTACGGCGCGCAGCAGCAGGGCGTTCCCCATGGCGATGGCCAGATGCCGGGTGCGTCCCAGCCGGGTGCGCCTCAGCCACCTCAGGGGCAAGGATATCCTCAACGCAATCCGTTCACGGGCCGGCCGTCCGAGCCTTCGACTGCGCAACGAACGGTGAGTCCGCTGCTGTCCGCCATCGTCGCGGCCGTCGTCGCGGCGGCGTTGTGCCTCGGAATCGGATATGCGGCGATCACCAATGGGTGGATCAGTGTACCGGCGAGCACTTCAATCACCAATATCGGTTCGAATTCGTCCAGCTCCGGCAGCGCGGCGCTCAAGGCGGGACAAAGCGCCAACTGGACCGCCGTTTCCAAGGCCGTTTCGGGTTCGGTTGTTTCCATCCAAACCACGATCAGCGGCGGTGTGGCGAAGGGATCTGGCGCCATCGTCGACAGCGCCGGTTACATCGTGACCAACAACCATGTCATTTCTGGTGCCACGGCCATTCAGGTGACGCTGACCGATGGGCAGATCTACTCGGCTAAACTCGTCGGTACCGACACGACCACTGACTTGGCGGTAATCAAGATGGAGAATGCGCCGAGCGGTCTTAAGGCGGTGACCTTCGCCGATTCCGATTCGTTGGCGGTCGGCGAGAGCGTGATGGCCATCGGCAACCCGCTTGGCTATGACGATACGGCCACGACCGGCATCGTCTCCGCGTTGAATCGTCCGGTTTCCGTCACCGATGAGAGTCAGACGGAGATCGTCACCAATGCCGTGCAGATTGACGCCGCCATCAACCCGGGCAATTCTGGTGGACCGACCTTCAATTCAGCGGGGCAGGTCGTCGGCATCAACTCGTCGATAGCCACGGCCTCCAGTTCGTCCAGTTCGTCCAGCTCGGAGTCCGGATCGATCGGCATCGGCTTCGCCATCCCCTCCAACCTGGTGAAGCGAGTGTCGCAGGAAATCATCAAAGACGGTTCGGTCAAGCACGTTAAACTCGGCGTGACCATTCAGAGCTCGACGGCGACGGCCGACGGTGTCACCCGCGGCGGCGCGAAGGTCGTCCAGGTCACTTCCGGCAGTCCGGCCGATAAGGCGGGGCTCAAATCGGGCGACACGATCGTGGCATACGACGGCTATGCCGTTAACAACAACTACTCGGTGCTCGGTTTCGTCCGCGCGGCAGCGTTGGGCGACAAGGCAAAGTTGACGGTGGTTCGTGACTCTAAGGCCATAGAGATCGATGTGACCTTGGATCAGCAGGAGTCAACGAGCACTACTTCCAGCGGCAGCGGCTCGGGCTCGAGTGGCAATAACAATAACAATAACAATAACAATAACAACGGCAACGGGCTCACTGATCCGTTTGGTCTGTGGTAATAGACGAGTTCAGGCATAACGAGGCTGCTCGGCTGGGGCGTATACCGACCCTGGCCGGCATGAACCTCTGGCCGGCATGATCCCTGTCGTGACGTATGCGGATGGGTCGAGGGTGATCACCCTCGACCCATCCGCATACTGTGTTACCATGGTCAGACACGTGTTTCACTTGGCGTATGTCATGTGGAGCATGTCGCATAATTGAACGTATTTCTTTACGCCGTGTATCGCGCAGCATTTCCAGGAACCGCCAGTTCATTGGGGAATCTCCGGTGGGTTAACAAGGCGTGATTGCAGTGTCGACTCTATATGGGCCGACTCCGTAAACGAGCGTAAGGAGCAATGATGCGGCGCATCATCGTTTTTCTTCGACAGGTCCCATTGTTGACCGTCACTGTCCTATCCGTTATTCCCATCGCGCTATTGTGGTCGGTTCGGCCCCCGGCTCTTACGCTGCCCGCCGGTTTTCCGCAGCCGTCGCTAGGCCAATGGGTGGTGATCGTACTGGCGGTCATCACGGTCGTCAACGCGTTGCGCACCATGGTTGGGGATTTGCGCCATGGCCGGCCGGGAGTGGATGTCCTCGCCATCATCGCCATTCTCGCCACCCTGGCGGTACAGGAATACTGGGCGAGCTGGGCCGTGGTCCTTATGGTCTGGTCCGGCGACGCCATCGAGGAATACGCCGAGTCCAAGGCCGGCAGCAACTTAAGCGCGTTGGTCAGTGCCGCTCCGCGCGAGGCCCATCTGATGACCTTGCCGGGCACCAACGCGGACGGTGCGGAAACAACGACGGATTCCCGAGCTTCATCGACAGGGGAGCCATGGCGCACGGTCGCGGCCGAGACGGTGAATATCGGCGATGTGCTGATGGTGCTGCCCGGGGAGACGGTGCCGGTAGACGGGTCGCTGATGAGCGGCCAGGCGACGCTCGATCTGAGCGCGATCAACGGCGAGCCGTTGCCCCGAACCGTCTACGCGGGTGCCCGGGTGATGTCCGGTGCCGTCAACGGCGCGAATGCCATCACCGTGCGCGCCACCAAACTATCCCGAGATTCGCAGTATCAGCATATTCTCACGCTCGTCTCTTCCGCCCGCGATTCGCGCGCGCCGGTCGTGAGAACCGCCGATACGCTCGCCATACCGTTCACCGTGTTGTCGTTGGTGATCGCCGCGATGGCCTGGATACTCTCGGCCGACCCCGCCAGGTTCGCTCAGGTGTTGGTTCTTGCCACGCCGTGCCCGTTGCTGATCGCCGCGCCCGTCGCCTATCTGGCCGGCACCGGCAAATTGGCGAAGGCGGGGATTTTGATCAAAACCCAGGAGGTTATCGAGAACCTGGCACGTGTCAGCCATGTGTTCTTCGACAAAACCGGTACGCTGACATCAAAGCGTCCTCACGTATTGCGCGTTGACCTGCCGGTTCTTTCCGGGCATAAGCTCGATCCCGACGCCGACGCCGGTGTTCTCGATCCCGATCATGTGCTCATGCTTGCCGGTTTAGTGGAGGGATATTCGGTCCATATCCTCTCCCAGGGGATTTCAACCGCGGGTCAGCAGGCGCTGCAACGATTGCGTGACGATGGCAAGGCGTCGCGTGAATTCCCCGTGATCACCTCCGTGAACGAGGATCCCGGCAACGGTGTCAGCGGCGATGTCGATGGCAGGCATGTCCGAGTCGGCCGTTTTGATTACGTCATGGCGGATGGGCATGCACCTGCGGCCGGCGAGTCGGCGGATCGGCAGGTCGCCTCCGCGCCCGACCTTCGACAGAGCGGACGGCAAACCGGAGAAGATGAGCCGGATAAGCGACGCGGGCATGAAGAGTTCTTCCCCGAAGACGTCTGCCCGCCGATTTCGCCGGACGAGATGACGTCTTACGTCTCGGTCGATGGGCGTCTGGCCGGTCGCATCGTGCTGAGAGACACGCCGAGGGAGAATGCGAAACAAGCGCTCGCCGCGCTGCATTCCCTGGGTGTTGACAAACTGACGATGGTGACCGGGGACCGTGCCGCATCCGCGCGGACCATTGCGGCGGAGGTCGGCATCGGCGATGTGCGCTCGGATCTGCTGCCGGAAGACAAGCTCAGGGCCATACAGTCCGACCGCGGGGGGCGCAGTGGCGGCAAACGCGGCGCGATGCGGCCGATCGCCATGATGGTGGGCGACGGGGTTAACGACGCGCCTGTGCTCGCGGCCGCGGATATCGGTGTCGCCATAACGGATGGGACCACGACCGCGGCGTCGCAATCCGCGCAGATGGTCATCATGGATGACGACATCGCGGCGGTTCCGCGCTCAATAGCCATAGCCAGGCAGACCAAGAGGGTGATGCTGCAGGCGGTGATCATCGGTCTGGGCCTCGCGGTGGTGGGCATGCTCGCCGCGGCTTTCGATCTTATCCCCGTGGTCGTCGGTGCCTTCCTGCAGGAGGTCATCGATGTTATCTCCATCATGTGGGCGTTGACGGTACTCACCGGCCATGAGCGCGATCTCGGGCTTGATTGACGTCGCCCCTGGCGGGCGGTCGTCGTCGGGGTCTGTCGCGCGCTGATGGTTTGCGATACCCTTGGGGCTGTGATTGAACATAGTGAACTTCGTATCGCCGTTGTCGGCGCCGGCCCGGCCGGTGTATATTCCTCGGATATCTTCCTGCGCGAATTGAAAAACAAAGGCGAGGAGCTGGGTATCGGCACGAGCGCGCGTATCGACGTCTTCGAAAAGCTGCCGGTTCCGTTCGGATTGGTACGCTATGGCGTGGCACCGGACCATCCCGGCATCAAGTTCATCGCCGAGGCGTTGGAGAAGACGCTCGACAATCCCGATATCCATCTGTATTGCGATGTGGAATTCGGCACGGATGTCATGCTCGACGACCTATTGCGACGCTATGACATGGTGTTGTTCGCCACCGGCGCGGTCGAGGACAGGCCGTTGGACCTGCCCGGTGTCGGGCTTGACGGTGTGTATGGCGCCGCCCGGTTCGTTGAATGGTACGACGGTTATCCCGACGGCCCGCGCGATTGGCCGCTTGCCGCTCGACAGGTCGCGGTGATCGGCGGCGGCAATGTGGCCATGGACGTGTCACGGGAGCTGATGCGGCATGCCGATGATCTGCATGCGCATACCGATATCCCCGACAACGTCTACGAAGGCATCCGACGCAATGCCGCGCGGGAGTTGCATCTGTTCGTGCGCCGTGGTGTCGCCCAGGCCAAATTCTCCGTACAGGAGTTGCGCGAATTGGAGAAATTATCCGGTGTGCAGCTGGTTGTCGACGAGGAGGATTTCGAGCTCGACGCCGAAACGATCGAGAAAGCAGGCCACGATAAACTCACCCGCCAGATGGTGGAGGAGCTGTTCGTCATCCGCGACATGGCCCGTGATATGGCGGATGATGGCGGCGTCGATTACAACGGCGACCCGGCCGATCGCGCGTACCATCTTCATTTCAACGCATCGCCGACCGAGCTTCTCGGCACCGCCGGAGCCGTGAACGCCGTGAGAGTGGAGCGCACCGATACCGGAGCGGATGGCGTCATGCATCGCACCGGCGTATTCACGGATTACCCGGCGCAGGCGGTGTATCACGCCATCGGGTACAAGCCGGCCCGCGCGGCTGGAATCGCCTACGATAATCGTCGCACGGTGCTGGCCAACGACGAGGGGCGTATCCTTTCGGACGCCCAAGACGGCGTGGTCGTTCCTCGGCTGTATGCCACCGGTTGGGCCAAGCGCGGCCCTATCGGTCTGATCGGATCGACGAAATCCGACGCGCTGCTCATCGTGGGGCATATGCTCGACGATCTCGCCGGGGAGGCCGCCGCCGGCAGGCTCGCTCCGGACCGCGATCCGGCATCGATCGATCGGCTGCTCGCCCAACGCGGCGTCAGGCCCATTGATTTCGCCGGGTGGAAGCGTATCGACGGTTTCGAGCGGGCACAGGGTGCGGAGGAGGGGCGCGAGCATAAAAAGGTCGTCGAGCCCGAACGACTTCGTGGTCTTGCTCATGGTGAGTCGCGCTGAGCGGCTTCATCGCGTGCTACCATGTGTTGCGGGTATGAAGTTCACCCCGGGCATATCGCTCGAACCGCCCACGGGCTGATGACTTCTGCAGGGATGCAGGAGTCTGTCTGTTGGGCAAGGATCCTCTCCCTGGAACGCAGGTGAAAGGACATGCTTATGACCCGGACGATTACAGTGACCATCGAGATCCCGCGCGGGAGCCGCAACAAATACGAGGTGGATCATGCCACCGGGCGCGTCAGACTTGACAGGACGCTGTTTACTTCGATGGGGTATCCCGCCGATTACGGGTTCATCGACGGCACGCTCGGGCAGGACGGCGATCCACTCGATGCGTTGTTACTGATCGACGAATCGGTGTTCCCCGGATGTCTGGTCCGCTGCCGGCCGGTCGGCATGATGATGATGGCCGACGAGCATGGCCCGGATGCGAAAATCCTGTGTGTTCCCGATGACGCGCGATATGCGTCGGTGCAGGGGCTGGACGACGTCAGCGACTTCACCAAGGCGGAGATTCGGCACTTCTTCTCGCAGTACAAGACCCTCGAACCCGGTAAGTATGTGAATGACGACATCCATTGGGAGGGGCTAGACGCGGCGCTTGCCGAGATAGCCGCGTCATCTGCACGTGCCGAGTGATTGCGGTCGAGCGGTTTCAGCAGAGTGATTACATCCGGGTTTCAGCGGAGTGATCCATGTCCGAATGACCGGGGTCATGCGAGTGGCTGCAAGCGGGGCCGTGTCATCTGGTATCGATGCCGCCAGACGCCATGAGCTATCTCGGATTTTCGTTCGGAGAATATTCAGGAAAAGTCCAGTGGACTCGGTTATCGTGACCATTATGAATCGTGAGCTAAAGGTGCACGGGCATTTCAACGGCCTGAAGACAACCGTGCTGTTCGCCCTGATGTGGGCGGTCATCATGTTGGTATGGTGGTTCACCGGCGGCCGCCAGGGCACCTTGGGATTGTTCATCGTCATCGGGCTCGGCACGACGTTCGGGTCCTATTGGTTCTCCGATAAACTCGCCATCGCCTCGATGCGCGCGCGGGAGGTGTCCGAGCAGGAGGCTCCGGTGCTGTACCGCGTCACGCGTGAATTATCCGCGGCGGCCGGCAAACCGATGCCGCGAATCTACATCGCTCCGACGATGAGTCCGAACGCCTTCGCCACGGGGCGCAATGAGCGGCATGCGGCCGTCTGCTGCACCCAGGGCATTCTGCAGATGCTGAACGAGCGGGAGATCCGCGGCGTGCTGGGGCATGAGCTGATGCACGTGTACAACCATGACATTCTCACCTCGGCCATAGCCTCGGCCATGTCCACGGTGATCACCTATCTGGGCTACTCCATGATGTATCTCGGCGGTGGCAACAGCCGCGACGACCGCTCCAACGGCGGTGGATTGGGGCTGATCGGCGTTCTGCTCAGCGCGATTCTTGCGCCTATCGGGGCGTCGCTCATCCAGATGGCCATCTCCCGAACGCGCGAATACGACGCCGACGAGGACGGCAGCCGTCTGACGCGTGATCCCGAGGCTCTGGCTTCGGCCCTGAACAAGATCTCGACCGGCGCACAGGCCAATCCGATGCCGCAGACCGCCGGGACGCAGAACGTCGCCGCGATGATGATCGCGAATCCATTCTCCGTGCAAGGGCTGAGCCGTCTGTTCTCCACGCATCCGCCCACCGATCAGCGCATCGCCAGACTCATGCGGATGGCGCAGGAGATGCAGCAGTCCGACGTCGACGCGGGATCGCGGTATTCACAGGTCGGCTACCAAGACTGAACTCCGGCGTCAGCTCGGGCGCCGTGGTCCGATATGATGACGTTGTTCCAGCAGGGCGCTACGCCGATGCGACATGGCGACGATTCGTGCTAAGCTTGCCAATCGTGTGCGGCGAGGGCCGCGTCATTGCGGATGTAGTTCATCGGTAGAACGGCAGCTTCCCAAGCTGCAGAGGCGGGTTCGACTCCCGTCATCCGCTCCATACCGTCGTCCGGGGATCTGGGGATTTGGGGCTGTTTGTCCGTGTGCTACCGTTGCTGGTATGTCGTAGCGTCGCGATGCGACGGATACTGTGCCGGATTCGGTGCCGTTGAAAAGAGGGGGGTATGGGGTTGCAGATCCTACTGGCGTTGGTTCCCTCGGTGCTGTGGGGCCTGTATTCGCTGATCATCCCCAAAATCGGCGGGAACACCGGACAGCAGACTCTGGGTGTTACGACCGGTGCTCTGCTGTTCGCCGGGATATGCTTTCCGTTCTACCGGCACCATTACACATTGTTCGGCGTCACGGTCAGCGTCCTCTCGGGATTCATCTGGGCGTTTGCCTGTCTGTATCAGGTCAAGTCATTCAAGCAGATGGGCGTTTCGCGTACCATGCCCATCACAACCGGTATGCAGCTCATCGGAACCGGCTTGGTCGGCGTATTGTTTCTGCACGAGCTTGGCGCCGCCGCCGCACTGGAGCTCGGTATCGCCGCCCTCGTGGTGTTCGTGGTCGGCATTGCGTTGACCTCGTATCGTGAACGGAAGGAATCTTACGACCACGTGGGTGCAGGGATGGTCACCGTCACGCTGTCTTCGTTCGCCTATGTCGCCTATATCGTGATCATCGAGATCTTTGCCGTGAACTCTTTTGATGTCATCCTGCCCCAAGCCGCGGGGATGGTGGCTGGCGCGCTTCTGATGACCATGAACGACGAGGATAGATTCAGCGCCAAGACGGCGCAGCTCATCATACCCGGCGTGCTCTGGGCGGCCGGCAATCTCATCATGTTCTATTCCAATGGTGTTCTCGGCGTCGCGCTGAGTTTCCCACTTTCCCAATTGGGCATCATCATTTCCAGTGTCGGCGGCATGGTGGTGTTGCATGAGGAAAAGTCGAGAACGGAACGTATCGCCCTGCTGATTGGTCTGCTGTGCGTCTTTTGCGGTGTGGTGCTGGTGGGGGCCGCCAAGGCGCTGCAATAGTCGCAATACCAACGGCCGAACGACCGACTGGTCGCGAACCGATCGTCTCGGCATTCGTCTTGGCATTCGCGTCGGTACGTCGCTAGGTCGAATCTTGTTCACCCGGAGGACCTAGTATGGCGCTGAACAAATCGGACTAGAGGGTGTGAATATGAAGTGTCAACATATTGCGGCGGCCACGGTTGCGGGGTTAACCATATCTTTGATATTCGGTGGTGGTGCGCTTGCCGACGCAGCCGAGCTTGAACCCGACGTCTCATCTTCCCCGGGCGGTGTCACCGGATCCCCCAGCGCCTCCGCGAGTACGACCGAGACGCAGCATGGCACCGAGTCTGACCGGTTGTCCGCTGCAGCGGATGCCAGAACTCAGACGTTGAACGGCTTGAACGCTCAGTATGTTGCCATGCGCACTCGGTTCCCCACAGGATTCGGCTCGGCGATTCCCGGGTTGCTCTCGGCCGCTTCGATGAATGCCGCGGCGGGAGATGCGACTGGTCTTAGTGGGCAAAATGGCGTCAGCCGATGGCTGATCGTGTGGGAGGGCGCCGTTGACGGGCAGTCGGCTACGAACGGTCAGCGGGGCAATACCGTGCTGGCCACGTCATATTACACTCCCGGACAAGCTCTTCCGACGCTGCAACAGCAGTTGCCGCATGTCGAGCACAATGAGCAGGTGACCGGGTGGGTGCACCTGATTCCCGATGTGAGCTCCGTGTCTGCATTATTTACTCCGGCGACGCTTGAGGCTTACAACCGTGTCATCGCTCAGCTTACGGTGGGTTCGGCATACCCCAGCGATGGCGACATCCCACGGGCCTGGGCCAAATTCTCGGTGACGATCAGCGCCGACGTGAAGACCAATGTCGTCATGCCGACCATTCCGTTGATACTGCCTAAGTTCACATTATTCGATATCTCGTTGCCGGTTTTCAGGTTCAATCCGAAGACCGCGCCGCAGCCTACGATGCGGACGCAGATCGGGACCAAGGCGTCCTCCGCCCCGGTTTCGACTTCCGCGACGGGAACGGCGCAGGGGCAGCCGCCGACGACGCGGCTTGCCGATACCGGTGCGGGCGGCCCGAGCTGGCTTGGGCCCGGAATCGTCATGATGATAATCGCCGGTGCGGCAATGCTGGTGCGCAGCCGCCATGCTTTGCATGCCGTCCGATGAGATATACCGGCGCCGCGCGATAATGGGAATATGACTATAGCGACTGCCGAACGATATGCACAGATGCTGGATGGGGCTCGCCGAGGTGGGTACGCCTATCCGGCGATCAATGTCACCAGTACGCAAACGCTCAATGCGGCGCTTCAGGGATTCGCCGAGGCGCAGTCCGACGGTATCATTCAGGTGTCGGTTGGCGGTGCCGCATACCTTTCGGGGCAGCAGCCCGGTAATCGGGTCATCGGCTCGCTGGCGTTCGCACGTTTCGCGCGCGAGGTGGCGGCGCAGTACCCTCACACCACCGTCGCGCTGCATACCGACCACTGCGCCGAAAACCATCTGGATGACTGGGTGAGACCGCTGCTGGCTTACGAGGTCGATGAAGTCGAGCACGGGCATGAACCGCTGTTCCAATCGCATATGTGGGACGGCTCGACCGTGCCATTGGCGCAGAACCTCGATATCGCCGAGGAACTACTCGAGCAGGCGGTGGCGGCGCACATCGTATTGGAGATTGAGATCGGCGTGGTCGGTGGTGAGGAAGATGGTCGAAGCGCGCAAATCGACGACAAACTGTATTCGACTCCCGCCGACGGCATCAGCGTTGCGCGTAGGCTCGGACTAGGGGAGCGCGGACAGTATCTGGCGGCCTTCACGTTTGGGAACGTGCACGGCTCCTATAAGCCGGGCATCGTGCAGCTCAGACCCGATCTGCTTCGAAATATTCAGCATGCCGTGGCCGAATCGGTGCGGCAGGGCGACATCGATGCGGTCGACCAACAGATTCGACAGTCGGTGGCGATGGATAAACCATTTGCCTTGGTATTCCACGGCGGCTCGGGGTCGAAACCGGACGAGATCGCGGCGGCCGTCAAATACGGGGTGGTGAAGATGAACATCGACACGGATACGCAGTACGCCTTCACCCGTGCCATCGCAGGGCATATGTTCAGGCACTACGATGCGGTTCTGAAAGTCGACGGTGAGATCGGGGAGAAACGGTATTACGATCCGCGATCCTGGGGTCGCGAGGGCGAACGGTCCATGGCTCAGCGCGTGGTCGAGGCCTGTCAGGAATTAGGTTCCGCGGGCAAAGCGTTATGGTGATATCGCGGTGTAGAGGTTTAGGCGTTAAGGTAGGCTGTTTTAGGCGGAATCATGCGGATGCGGAGGTGCGTTTATGCCCGGGATCATTCTTATCGGAGCTCAGTGGGGAGACGAAGGCAAGGGCAAGGCGACCGATCTCATCGGCACGCATGTCGACTTCGTCGCACGATTCAACGGCGGCAACAACGCGGGCCACACCGTGGTGGTCGGCGATGAGTCCTATGCCTTGCACCTGCTGCCCAGCGGCGTGATCAATCCCAATGTCACACCGGTTATCGGCAATGGCGTGGTTATCGATCCGGAGGTGTTGTTCGAGGAGATCGACGGTCTGCAGGCCCGCGGGGTGGATTGCTCTCGGCTGTTGGTCAGCGAGGAGGCGCATGTCATCGCCCCCTATCACCGTGTGCTCGACAAGGTCACCGAGCGTTTCCTCGGCAAGCGCAAGATCGGCACCACTGGCCGCGGCATCGGCCCCGCGTATGCCGACAAGATCAATCGCGTGGGCATCAGGGTGCATGATCTGTTCAATGAACAGCATCTGCACGACAAGGTCGAGGCGAGCCTGCATCAGAAGAATCAGATGCTGGTGAAGCTGTACAATCGCCGTCCCATCGACGTGGACGAGACCACCAAGCAGCTGCTCTCGCTGGGAGAGCGGATCAAGCCCTACGTCGCCAACACCTCCTTGGTGCTCAATCAGGCGCTCGACGCGGGCAAGACCGTGTTGTTCGAGGGTGGGCAGGCGACCATGCTCGACGTCGATCACGGCACCTACCCCTTCGTGACGTCGTCGAATCCCACCGCCGGCGGCGCGTGCACGGGCACCGGAGTCGGCCCGACGAAAATCACCCGTGTCATCGGCGTCTCCAAGGCCTATGTCACTCGTGTGGGCGAGGGGCCGTTCCCGACGGAACTGCTCGACGAGTCGGGCGAGTGGCTGCGTCGTCAAGGCCACGAATTCGGCGTGACCACCGGTCGACCGCGTCGTTGCGGGTGGTTCGATGCGGTGGTGAACCGTTACGCCGTCCAGGTCAATGGACTAACCGACCTGGTGCTCACCAAACTTGATGTGCTGACCGGGCTGCATGAGATTCCGATATGCGTCGCCTATGACGTCGATAACGGCGATGGCACCCACACCAGGTATGAGCATATGCCCGTCGATCAGGCCAAGTTCACGCAGGCCAAACCCGTGTACGAGACCATGCCGGGATGGAGCGAGGACATTTCGAAGGCGCGGACCTTCGCCGATCTGCCCGCCAACACCCAGTCCTATGTGAAGCGCCTGGAGGAGCTGTCCGGATGCCGCATTTCGGCCATCGGAACGGGTCCACAGCGCGACCATATCATTTCCGTGCATTCCCTGGTCGGCTGAGTCTTTCGGCTGGCCGTTGGATGTGGTCCGCGCTACGGTACCTCATACGCCGTGTTTTCGTATCAGTTCCCTTATCACGGTGTTGATGTGACGCGGTCCGATGCGTTGGCCGCATCTACGGCAAAAGAGATGGCGGCGACACAAGCAGGAGCGTTCATATGAAATCGACCGGTGTTGATGCTTCGCGTTCGTCCGAGACGGCGACGAGCGACGGCGACGGGCAGGACATCCACGAACCCGCTCCGACGACGATGCAGATGGCGGCGGCGGAATCCAGAAACGTGCCTCCTCGTCCGGTTGGGGACGCCGCCGTGCCGGCACCGCCCGAGATTCCGCTGGCCCCGCTCAAACGGCTGCAGGCTCGGTTCAACCCACTCGCCGACGGCATGATGTATCTTGCGGTATTCGTCGGCGGGTTCGCCGGCGCCGCGTTCCGCTCCCCCCTGACCGCGTTGTTTCCCGCTCAGGTGGGCGCGCCCAATACCGCGACGGTGCCCTACGTGGGCACGTTGGCGGCCAACGCCTTGGCCTGCTTCGTCTACGCGTTGGTAACCAGTTACCTCTCTCGAGCCTCGTGGGTCGCCAAACGATTGCGACAGCTGATTGGCAGTGGCGTGGGACTGGGGCTGTGCGGCACGTTCTCCGTGATGGCGATGCTGATGCTGCAGGGATTCATGCTATTGCAGGCCGGTCGATTCGTGACGTTCCTGGGCTACATGCTGTCCAGTTTCGGCTTGGGAATCGTGGCGGCGATCATGGGCAACCAATGCGGGCGTATGGTGGCCGCCAAGCGGCAGGCCGCGGCCGTCCGGCACTCCCATGAATCGGCTTCCTCCTTTGCCGTCCAAACGGCTCAAGGCGGTCATAGGGGTGAGGTTACACCCGAGGTGTCCGGCCAGCCCGACCAGCCCGACCAGCCCGGAAGGGGCGATAACCGGACCGCTCAATCTCCCGTACAGGCGCCGCTGGCCTACGAGCCGCCGCCTATCACGGATGAGATTCCAATGGTACCCAATCCGACCACGGGAGAGGTGCACTGATGCTCTGGCTGTTGGTTTGTCTGTTCGCCGGTCTTGGAGCCGTCACGCGATTCGTACTGGACACGTCGATTCAGCGTTGGTGGGATCGGGCTTTTCCGCTGTCCACGCTGCTTATCAATCTGCTGGCGGCATTCTGCATCGGCATGGCCGCAGCGGCCTATCTCGATCAGACCGTTGGCCGTAGCACCTACATGGTGTTCGCGCTGGGATTCTGCGGCGGGTTCGCCACATTCTCGACCGCCGTGGGGGAAGTGGTTTCTCTGGGGGTCCATCGCCGCGGTTGGAGCACGGTATTGTACGTGGCAGTCACGGTCGTGGGATCGCTGTCGGCCATCGCGCTGGGGTGGTGGCTGGCCTCCTTGGGGCATTAAGCCGTCCGTGCCGCCGGTGGCTCGGTCGTTTCTCCTCACACGTCGTTGACGGTGTGGGCGCGGTGGTTCGACCGGTACTGTCCACGATATGGACGCGAGTGCGCCGATGTGCCGGCGGATGCCTACATTGACAATCAAGTCGAGCGAATGTTCGACAAGAACTTACAGAATGGAAGGAGGCTCGTCACGATGACCGAATTGAATATCAACCAAATGAATGCGACACTGCGTCTGGCTGCTGCACGAATTATTATCCTGTCCTCGTTGGCGGGCTAATTCGACATTCACGCTGAGCCCCGCCAACGACGGCAGGGCGCACGACATCGTCATTCGATATGAGCCCTGCACGAGTTGCGGGGCTTTTATCGTATGCGACCCACAAGGTCCACGCATCGACAGGCATATGCAAGTGAGACATGTACACAGCACGTAAACGCAGTATTGGGGAGTATGTGATGACGACAGTCGATACAGCCGTTGATGAGGTTCAGGGAGTTGCGAGGTCAACGCCCGCCGGACGTCTCGTATCAATGACGCGAGATTCGGTGAAGACCGTGATCGCGGCGTCGATGGTGGGAACCGCCATTGAGTTCTATGATTTCTATGCGTATGGTACCGCCGCGGCGAACTATTTTCCGAAGGTCTTCTTCGGTCGCACCGGCACGGCGGCGTTGATCGGTTCGCTGCTGACCTTCGCCGTCGCGTTCGTGGCGCGCCCGGTCGGTTCGTTGGTATTCGGCCACTTCGGCGACAGAATGGGTCGCAAGACCACTTTGGTGGTGTCGCTGTTGACCATGGGAATCGCGACATTCCTGATCGGCTGTCTGCCGACGTATGACACCTGGGGTTTCGCCGCGGTCGCGGTGCTGGTGCTGTGTCGGTTCGTGCAGGGCATCGGGCTGGGCGGTGAATGGTCCGGTGCCGCGTTGGTGGCCACCGAGAACGCTCCGGAGGGGCGCCGCGCGCTGTATGGCTCCTTCCCCGAGCTGGGCGCTCCGATCGGCTTCTTCCTGTCGAACGGCACCTACTTCCTCCTGGAGATGTTCAACGACTCCAATGCCATGCTTTCCTGGGGCTGGCGCGTGCCCTTCCTGCTGTCGGCGGTGCTCGTCATCGTCGGTTTGGCGGCCCGGGTGCACATGGAGGAGACGCCGGTGTTCCGCATGGCGCTCGCGCAGAACAAGGTCGTCAAGGCCCCATTGCGTGAGGTGTTTCGGCGTAGCTGGCGCCAGGTGCTGCAGGCCACGTTCCTCGTGGCGGTCACCTACACGCTGTTCTACACGTTGGCCACCTGGTCGCTCGCCTGGGGGACCAAGACCAAGGCGCAGGGCGGCGGTGATCTGGGATTCACCAACGAGGAATATCTGCTGATGCTCATGGTGGCCATCTGCGTATTCGCGCTGTTCATCGTGCTCGCCTGCCTGTACGCCGACAGAATCGGGCGTCGCCGCGTACTGATCTTCTCATCGCTGGCGCTGGTCGCGTTCTCCATGGTGTTTCCCTACCTGCTGATGGGCGAGGGCAAACACGATGTCGTGGCGGTGATGACGTTCCTATGCGTCGGCTTTGCCCTGATGGGCATCGCGTTCGGTCCCATCGGCGCGTTCCTACCGGAGCTGTTCGCGGCGAACGTCCGATACTCGGGTTCGGGCATCGGTTACAATCTTGCGGCCATCATCGGCGCGGCATTCGTCCCGACCGTGGCTACTTGGCTTTCCCAACATTGGGGTGTGCGTTCCGTAGGGCTGTACCTCGGCGTCATGGCCGTGTGCTGTCTCGTCGGAGTACTGACATGTAAGGAGACGAAAAACACCGATTTCTTGCGATAATCACACGCGGGGCCATGATCCGCGAGGTGAGTCATGGATGTGAATGCAAACGAAGGAAAGTTGTTCCGGCGATGTTCGACAGGTGGAACGGCGTGGGGTCGTCCTCGCGGTTCCGGTATGATGGGCATCGATTCAGGACACAATCCTCATAGACAGGCAGTACAAAGACCAATCGACGTCTACCAAGGCGATCGAGTGAGATATCTGCGGAATCTGGCGGCGTCGCCGTCAGTTGATACGAAAACAATCTCTATAAGGAGAATTAGATTATGTCAGCACAAATCTGGTACGAAGACGATGCCGATCTTTCCGTGTTTCAGGGCAAAACCGTGGCGGTGATCGGCTATGGCTCGCAAGGCCACGCCCATGCACTGAATCTTCGTGATTCGGGCGTCAAGGTCGTCGTTGGACTGCGTCCGACTTCGAAGTCCGTTGAATTCGCCAAGGAACAGGGGCTTGAGGTCAAGTCCGTGGCCGACGCGACGAAGGAAGCCGATGTCGTCATGGTGCTGGCCCCTGATCAGTATCAGGCGCAGATCTACAAGAACGACATCGAGCCCAATCTCAAGCCAGGCGCCGCGCTCGCCTTCGCACACGGTTTCAACATCCACTTCGGCTATATCAAGCCTGCGCCCGATCATCCGGTCTTCATGGTCGCACCCAAGGGCCCGGGTCATATCGTTCGGCGCGAGTACGTCGCGGGTCGTGGGGTGCCGGTTGTCGTTGCGGTCGAGCAGGATCCGCGCGGCGACGGCTGGGCCATCACGCTGGCCTACGCCAAGGCGCTCGGCGCGCTGCGCGCAGGAGCCATCAAGACCACCTTCACCGAGGAGACCGAAACCGACCTGTTCGGTGAACAGGATGTGCTTATGGGCGGCATCAACCATCTGTGCGAAATGGGCTTCGAGGTCCTCACCGCAGCCGGATATCAGCCAGAAATCGCCTACTTCGAGGTCTTCCACGAGCTCAAGATGCTCGTTGACCTCATGAACGAGGGAGGGCTGAACAAGGCGCGTTGGAGCTGTTCCGACACCGCCCAATACGGCGACTTCACATCGACCGTCATCGACGAGCACACCCGCGAACGCATGCAGTACCAGCTCAAGCGCATTCAGGATGGTGCCTTTGCCAAGGAGTTCATGGAGGATCAGGCGGCGGGTGCCCCCGAGTTCAAGAAGCTTCAGGAGGAATACTCGCGTCCTGGGCTTGAAACCGTTGGCCCGCAGCTTCGTGCCATGTTCTCCTGGAACAACGGCAAGGCGGCCGACGCCGATGAGACCGAGTCCTTCACCGGCAAGATCGCCCGTGCGCAGACCCAGGAGTGACGCGGGGCTCGCGGCGAGCGTTGCATATCGGCGACGCACGCGCGGTGCCTTGCGGTGTTTTGCGGCATTGCATTGACGTGTTGGGGGGGGGCAGGATCGTTGGATCATGCCCCCCCCAACACGTCGTGATGTACCGTGGGCGCGCGCCGTCGGACCGTGGGCGACGCGACGCACGATTCGTGCCGCGGAATATGGGCATATAGGGGATGCTTGGTCAGAATCGAGTCGGGTGTTGATCGGGTATTGGGGCCGGTCAGTGCTTCTTGGCTACGGACGCGGGTGCGGGGTGCGTTTCGGGTGCCAGCGTCACCGAGAAGATGAACCGTTCGGCGTCGAGACGATAACGGTCCGCCAACTGCGGCCCGCAGCTGTTCGAGCCCACCCCGCTTTGTTGGTAGTCCACGCAAAGCACCGTTGTTCCGTCAGCCTTGAGCTCATGGTTGTGGGCCGTACGGGTCATCGCCTCCTGGGTGTACGGCAGCGCCTGGAAGTCGAAGGAATCGTCGGCCTCGCCGTCCCCGGCCAGAACGGTCAGTGCGACGTCATCGCCGCAGAAGTGGGCCCAATCGCAATCGTGGTGGTTGCCGTTCTCCTGGGGCCTGAGATAGGGCTCGAAGAAGGTGTCGGGGGTGCCTTCGAATATGCCGTGCCAGTCGGCATGGTGCTTATCGACGTAGCTTTCCGCCGGGCCCAGACCGCAGTATGCGATATCCCGTATGGCGGCGGGCAGCGCCATACGCAGCCCGAAGCGCGGAAGAAACGGGAAGGCCGTGTCCCGCTCGACCCGCATGCGTAGCTCCACCGCTCCCGAGCGATGAATCGTCCACAGCGTCTCGATGTCGGCGATCCGCTGCACGACCGGGGCCACAAGACCCATATGGATGCGAATGCGGATGTCGCCGTTTGCTGCGGACGGCTCGGCGACGGTGTCGTTCTCCACGATGTCCACGTCATAGGCGCGTGCATAGGCGCGGTCATATTGCGCCGCGCGCCAGGACTGCGCGACGATGCGGTCGTTGTCCGTCGGCGCACGCCAGACATTGAGTTCCATGGGGCGTTCCAACAGATTGTGGTTGCGATACGACATACGGGAGAACAAGCCCGTGCGGTTGTCGAGTTCGTAGCGCCACAATGGGGTCTCGAACACCGTCGCGCGCGCGGTGGCGTGGATCTGAACCGTCGCGGCCGCGTCTCGGGCGGTCGCGGTCAGCTCTTTCTCATCGATGTAATCGCGCATCCACGGTTCCGTCCGCCCGGCGCCGAGCTCCTTGCGCGCGCGAACGAACTGGTTGCGTGGGTCGCGGGTGCGCACGGGTATCTCGTCAAAGCCGAGCTCGAAGTACTCGGGATACATATCGTTCATATCGTCGTCGGCGTACGTCAGATAGCGCAGCACGATGGAGACCTTCCCGCTCAGGTCGTCCGGCAGCCGCAGGCCGGGAAGAACGACTTCGCCTTCACGGTGCGGAGCGATCCGCAGCTGGCGTCGGGCGGCCTCGTCGAATACTTGATAGGTCGTCAGTGCGCCATCGACGTACAGTTCCCACATGGCCGTGACGCCGGCGTCGAGCGGGAGCGTATCGCGATAATTATGCAGGCGCACACTCATGGATGCTTGATCGAAGGCCACGACGCGTGCGGGTCGCCAGACGTTCTTGAACTCGGCGAGCCCGGTATGCGGCGTGCGATCGGGGTAGACCAGCCCGTCCATGCAGAAGTTCCCGGCGTGCGGATATTCGCCGCTGTCGCCGCCGTAGGCGTAGATCTTGCGCCCGTCGGCGCTTCGGCCCCGGTCGATGGCATGGTCGCACCATTCCCAGATGAATCCGCCGACCAGACCGTCGTAGCGCTGGATGCGTTCGAAATACTCCTCGAGGTCGCCTGGGCCGTTGCCCATGGCATGGCAGAACTCGCACAGCACATACGGTTTCGTGCCGTTGTCGCCATCGTCCCCGTTGCTGAAGTCGCCATGAGGACCTTCCGCGGAGAAGTACTGGTCGATCTGTTCCACCGGGGGATACATCCGGCTGTGGGTGTCGAGGTTCGAGAAGTCGTACACGCGTTCGTCGCCGACGTATCGGGCCGATTCGAAATGGGTCAGCCGCGTGGGATCGGCCCGTTTGGTCCATGCCAGCGCATGCTCGAAGGTGCATCCGTACGCGCATTCGTTACCCATCGACCACATGATGATCGAGGGATGGTTCTTATCGCGTTCCACGCACCGCTGGACGCGGTCCAAGGTCGCCGGAATGAACGCCGGGTTATCCGCGATGCGGGTGTTCCATCGGCTGTTGATCTGCGCCTGAGTCGGATGCTCGCCGATGATGGCGGATGTGGTGCCATGGCTTTCGTTGTCGGCCTCGGCCACGATGTAGAACCCGATGCTGTCATACAGGTCATAGGCATAGGGCGCGTTGGGATAATGGCTGGTGCGGATGGCGTTGACGTTGTGTTGTTTCATCAGCGTCAGATCGGCCAGAAGCTGCGCTTCGCTGATCGTCGGGCCCGTCACGGGGTCGCTGTCATGTCGGTTCACCCCGTGCAGAGTGATGGGTCGGCGGTTGACGGTGACGACGTTGCCCTCAACCGCCACCTCGCGTATGCCGACGTGGTCCGTGATCGTTTCGTTCGGCGTGGTGAAGACCACCGTATATCGATACGGGGTTTCGGCGGACCACAGCTGAGGATCGACGATATCGATACGCATGCGGCCCTGGCTGGAGAATCGCCCGGAATCGGTCGTGTCGGTCGTGGTCGTGGAGTCGCCACAGGTTGCGTGCCCGACTGCGGTTCCCTCGGCGTCGAATAGTTCTACCCGCGTGGGGACCGCAGTCGCTCCCGAGTAGTCGATATCGACGTCGCATGAGGCGGATGCGGCGACGGGCCCGTCGCCCCGTCCATCGTCCCATACGATCGACGTGCGTATCCGATAGTCGCGGATCGCCTGCTGCGGGCGCCTGAGCAGATAGACGTCGCGGAAGATGCCGCTGGTCCGGAACTTATCCTGATCTTCCATATAGCTGCCGTCGCACCATTTCAGCACGAGCACGGCGAGCGTGTTGTCGCCCTCGTCCAATGCATCCGTGACATCGAATTCGCTGGTGCTGTGCGACACCTGCGAATAGCCCACGAACGTGCCGTTCAGCCACACGTAGTAGCAGGAATCGACGCCTTCGAAGTTGAGCAGCGCCCTGGGCGCACACTCGTCGGCCCGGTACTCGAATTGGCGCAGGTAGACGCCGCAGGGGTTGTCTTGCGGCACATAGGGAGGATCAAGGGGGAAGGGGTAGTCGAAGTTGGTGTATTGCTGTCGGTCGAACCCTTGATTCTGCCAGACGCTGGGCACCGGCACGGTCGTATAACCGAGATTCGGTTCCGGCGTGAACCCGGATTCGTAGAAGGCCGGTCGCATCGCGGCATGGTCATGGTCCACGACGGCGTCCAGATCGTAGACGCTGGCGTAATACCGAAAATCCCAGTCGCCGTTCAGCGATAGGAACCGATCGGAGCGTTCCCGTGATCCACCGGTGGCGTCGAACCGGCTCGACGCCGGAATGTAGTAGGCCCGGTTCGGTTCGGCGCCGACATGCAGCACCCGCAGATCTTCGTAATAGCGGGGAATGAACATTTCGTGCTCCTTCGCGCGACTGGTATATGCGGGTATGTGGACACCGTATCCGATGGACTGCCCACTCACGAGACCGGCATGTCGTGAACGATCCGTGGGGTTGACGCCGCGTACCGCCGACACCGGTGCGCCCGCTACATGCGGCGGTCAGCGTGGAAGTCGGCGTGTGCGGCCGACGGCGTTACCGTGGAGTCGCGGACTCGGCGGTGGGTCGTGACAGATCCACGGTTTCGATCGAATACCCGGTTCCGGTCCTGCGCTGTCTGCGCACGCGGATCTCATAGATAACCAGCAGCGTCGCCAACCACAGCGGTCCGGCGATCACCGCGACGCGATAACTCGGTGAGAAGCACATCAGCACCACGATGGCGGCCAGGAAGGCCAGCACGGCCCACGTGGTCGTCCGGGCGTGCGGCAGGGGGAAATGCAGCTTGGTGAGCGCCTGTTCCCCGTCCAGGCCGGCGAGCTCTCCCGGTCCTTTGCCAGCGGACACGGCCCTGCGAAAATGCATATGAGTGAGCAGGATGATCGCCCAGTTGATCATGGCGGCGATGGTGGAGATGCTCATCAGATAGTTGAAGGCGAACTGCGACCACAGAAAAACTACTACGACGGCCACGGCGGTGATCGCCGCCGAGGTGAGCACGCCTGCGACGGGCACGCCGTGATGGTTGAGCTTACCGAGGTATGCCGGAGCGTTGCCCTGTTTGGCCAGCGAGTAGAGCATGCGCGAATTGGAGTACAGCCCCGAATTGTATACGCTCATGACCGCCGTGAGACATACGAAATTGAGGATGCCGGCCGCCGCGTGGATGCCCACCGAATCGAAAATCTGCACGAAGGGGCTCGATGAGCCGTTGATCGTGTCCCAGGGCACCACGGCCATGATCACGCCGAGCGCGCCGATGTAGAAGATCATGATCCTGACGATCACGCCGTTCGCGGCTTTGGGAATGGTGGTGCGTGGACTGGCGGTTTCGCCGGCCGTGATGCCGATGAGCTCCGTGCCGCCGAAACTGAACATCACCACGCACAGGGACATCAGCAGCCCCGTCCACTGCCCGTGCCCGGCGGGGCTCATGATGCCGTGCGGCAGGAAGCCCGCGCCTATGGTGAACCAGTTGGCGAAGGACGAGCGGATGCCCGATGCGGTCGGCAGATTCATGATGATCACGGCGACGCCGCCGACGATCATGGCGACGACCGCGACGATTTTGATGAGGGAGAACCAGAATTCGAATTCTCCGAATTTGCTGACGCCCAGCAGATTGGCCGCCGCTATGGCGACGAGGAAGACTGCGGCCGAGACCCACTGTGGGATGTGCGGGAACCAATAGTTGACGAAGGTGCCCACCACGGACAGCTCGACCATGGACACCAGAACGTAGCAGAACCAGTAATTCCATCCGGAGACGAAGCCCGCTCGCTGCGACCAGTACCGGGTGGCGTAATAGCTGAATGCCCCCGAGCGCGGGTCCTCCACCGACATCTCGCTCAGGGCCCTGACGATGAGGAAGATGGCCAGACCGCCGACCAGATAGGCCAGCAGAATGCTGGGGCCGGCCAGACCGATGGATTCGCTGGAACCATAAAACAGGCCGGTGCCGATGGCGCCGCCGAGGGCGATGAGTTGAATATGACGATTCTTCAACGACCGTTGCATGATGGCCGGTGTATCCGTGTCGTTGGACTGCCGGTCTTCGTTCGATGCTGTTGCCGTATCTGTCATGATGTCGGGTCCCTCTCGTTATCCTCTGTTGTCTGCATCATAGTGCCGATGACACGCGACGCGCGCGCCCATTCACGGCATTTGGATGGCGAACGGCGCGTTGTTCTGTGGCAAGCCGGCTGCCGTCCCTCCCGTGGCGTTCATGTGGAGTTCGGCGGCAGCATGCGTGGTCCGTGGGAGGTGGGGTATAGGATACTGGGGTACTGACGGAACGATGACAAATATCTTGGCGGCATGTGGCATGGGGCAATCCGGTTGCCGACACCGAGGCCACGGCGGAAGGCGATATGCGAGTTGATGGCGGTGGCATGAAACGGAACACGACTGCGTCGTCACGCAACCAAGAGGAGGCCGGACTCGGCAAGTCCAAGGCCGACAGGTCATCGGACCTGCAGTCCGTGTCCGCTCTGGACCGGAACAACGAACTCGAACGTGGCCTCAGCGGCAGGCATGTGCAGTTCATCGCGATCGGCGGCACCATCGGCACCGGCCTGTTCCTTGGGTCGGGCAAGTCGATAAGCCTGGTCGGGCCCAGCATCGTGCTGGTGTACATCGTCGTCGGCGTCATCATGTTTCTGCTGATGCGCGCCATCGGCGAAATGATGTATCGTGACCCGAGCCAGCACACCTTCATCAATTTCATCACCCGATATCTTGGCAACGGTTGGGGCCATTTCGCGGGATGGTCATATTGGCTGGTATTGGTTCTGGTTGGCATGACCGAAATCACGGCCGTCGGTACCTATTTCGTGACGTTCTTCCGCATCTTCGGCATCAATCTCGCCCGTTGGAACTGGCTGATCGAGCTGTGTTTCCTCGCCCTCCTCGTGATGATCAACCTCATCGCCGTCAAGGTGTTCGGCGAGGCCGAATTCTGGTTCTCGATGATCAAGATCACCTTAATCGTCGCCATGATCGTCACCGCGATCGTGATGGTCGTGATCGGTTACCATTACCCGGCCGTCGCCATCCACGGCATGGAGGGCGTCTCGCCTGCAGGGCATGCGGGGCTCGATAATCTGTGGCGGAATTTTTCATTCGCGCCGAAGGGTTGGATGGCCTTCCTGATGAGCTTTCAGATGGTGTTTTTCGCCTACGAGACCATCGAATTCGTCGGCGTGACGGTTTCCGAGACCAAGAACCCGCGTACGGTATTGCCTAAGGCCATCAATCAGATCATCATTCGCATCCTGATCTTCTACGTCGGCGCGTTGATCGCGATCATGCTGATCGTGCCGTGGCGCAGCTTCGAGCCCAACAAGGACGGTTCCTTCGCCTCGCCGTTCATCATGGTCTTCCAATACGCCGGCCTGTCGTGGGCCTCGGCCCTGGTCTTCTTCGTCGTTATCACGGCGGCCTCGTCGTCGCTGAATTCGCTGCTGTATTCGGCCGGCAGACATCTGTTCCAGTTGTCGCAGGACTCCATTCATCCGGAGCTGGAGAAGCTCGGTGTGGTGTCCGGCAACAAGGTGCCGGCACGGGCGATCCTGTTGTCGGCTTTGTTGATCCTGCTCGCCCCGGTGGTCGATATGCTTCCGCGGATCTCCGGCGCATTCGTGCTGTTCTCCTCGGCGTCGAGCGCGGTGATCATCTTCATATACATTCTGACGATGGTCGCCCATCAGCGCTATCGGCGTTCCCGCGACTTCATTGCGGACGGATTCGTCATGCCCGCCTACCGCTGGACCGGCCCGTTCGCCATCGCCTTCTTCGTGTTCGTATATTGCACGCTCTTCCTCGCGGCGGACACCCGTGGCGCGGCGTTCGCGGGCATCGCCTGGCTGATTATCTTCGGCGGCATCAGCATGCTGCGGGAGCGTTTCATCAGCCGTGATCTGAAGATCTCCCTGCATCGGTGACGCGACGGCCCGTCGAGTGGCCTCGGACGAGTATGAACCGTCGGATGGCGTCGACGTGCGCGCCGCCACGTGATATGTAAGATATGTCACTCGGTTTTCGGGAACGCAGGTGTGTCGTTCGCGAGTCGTTTCGACCCCTCGAAATACTATATGTGGTGTTCGGAATACCGCCGGACTGGCATATGTAGTGCCGATTGCGATGAAAGGAAAGGTATGAGCCAGGTTGAACGCCTTGGAACAGTGCAACCCGCCGATGACGCGATGATGGAGCGGTCCATCACTCCACCCCAGTTCCGCTATCACCATGACGCCCGAATTCGTCCGGTGAACTGGAACAGGATCGTGGACGAGAAGGATCTCGAGGTTTGGAACCGGCTGATAGCCAACTTCTGGCTGCCCGAGAAGGTGCCGCTGTCCAACGATATCCCCTCGTGGAATTCCCTGACCGACAAGGAACGCGACACAACCGTCCGCGTATTCACGGGTCTGACCATGCTCGACACCACGCAGGCCACCGTTGGCGAGATCTGCCAGATCGAGCACGCGCGTACGGAACACGAGCAGGCGATCTATACCAATATCGCTTTCATGCAGTCCGTGCATGCCCGGTCGTATTCCTCGATTTTCTCCACGCTGTGCTCCGGTGAGCAGATCGACGCGGCTTACCGTTGGGCCGTGGCCAACGATCTCCTGCAAGAGCGCGTGCGTACGGTGCTCGTGCAGTACGAAAGCGATGACCCGCTGCATCGCAAGGTCGCGGCGACGTTGCTGTCCTCGCTGCTGCTGTACGCCGGGTTCTACCTGCCGCTGCATTTCTCCTCCCGTGCGAAGCTTATGAATACCGCCGATATGATTCGGCTGATCCTGCGCGATAAGGCGATTCACGGCTACTATTCCGGCTATAAGTATCAACGCGGTCTGGAGACTCGCACGCAGCATGACCGTGCTGCGCTGCACGATTTCACCATGGATCTGCTTGATCGGCTCTACGACCTTGAGCTGCGATACTCGAGACAGCTCTATGAGGGCTTCGATTTCATGGAAGACGTGGAGGCCTTCGTGCGCTACAACGCCAACAAGGCGCTGATGAACCTGGGGTATCCGACGAAATTCACCGCCGAACAAACGCAGGTCAGCCCGGAGATCATGGCGGCGTTGTCTCCCTCTGCCGACGAGAATCATGATTTCTTCTCCGGCTCCGGATCGTCCTATATCATCGGGCACTCGGTATCCACCGACGATGACGACTGGGCGTTCTGACGGACTCGGGGCGGGGTGGATGGCGCGTGTACCCCATGCCTGTCCGCCCGTCGTCCTGACTGACGAATATCTTACGGTGTAAGGCAATAAGAGGCATGTGCGCTGTGTGGAGGGGAGCCGTCGATGGGATTCGAACGGGATGCCGTGGAGGAGTTGCTCAATGATGCGATGAGCCAGCGTGCCGCGGTGGCGGGACGATATATTCGGATGGGGAAGGGAGAGCCCTTCATACTGCGTTATCTGCGTAAGCATGGCACGGCCACGCCGACGGAGCTGGCTCGCGCGTCGCACTCGAGTTCCGGGCGGATCTCCGCGGTGCTGACGGCGTTGGAGAAGAAGGGTTTTCTCGTTCGGGCCGGCAGCGGAGACGACCGTCGAAGCGTCACGGTTTCCATAACCGCCGCCGGACGCGAGCAGTCGCAGAGGGACCGTGACCGTATGTGGGCGGTGACGAGTTGGATATTCACCCAGATGGGCGAGCGGCGGACATGGCTGTTCGTTGATCTCGTCTCGGAATTTTTCACGTATCTCTCGATATGCGATCCGGACGGGCCACGCCCGACTCGGCAGGAGATCGACGCGGCCTTTGACGCTCGCCGGAAACGACACGAAGCCTGAGCGCTGAGCGGGGGCCTGCGGATCAGGCTTGGTGCGTGTCGCGATGCTGGGCGCGCGGGTGTGTGGGTGTGCGCCCGGCATCGATCCGGCCGCCCGGACGATTCGGCCTGTCCGCGAGGCGTGTAGTATCTACTTCTGTAAGTATCTTTGGGTAGAAACTATTGATCGGGATCATGACGTTGGCTCGTGCCGGCGACCCGACCCTGCGAATGTATGTACGGAATAGAGGGGAATCGCCCATGTTGCGCATCTGCAAATATTTATCGCGCGGCGAGATCGGACAGTTGCTTATCGGGCTGGTGTTTGTGGTGGCGCAGATCTGGTTCGATCTCAAGCTGCCCGACTACATCGCCGACATCACGAAACTGGTGGAGACGCGCGGAAGTGCGATGCGTGACATCTGGATCGCCGGGGGCAAGATGCTCCTGATCTCCCTGTGCTCGGTGATCTGCGCCGTCATTACCGGCTTCGTCGCGGCACGCGTGGGGGCCTCGTTCAGTCAACGATTGCGTTCGCTGGAATTTCGCCAGGTGGAGTCATTCGGCCCGGCCGAGATGGAACGATTCTCCACGCCAAGCCTCATCACTCGTTCGACCAACGACATCACGCAGATCCAGATGTTCGTGACCATGGGGCTGCTTCTTCTGGTCAAGGCGCCGATCATGGCGGTCTGGGCCGTGTGCAAGATCGCCGGTAAGGGCGTTGAGTGGACCACGGCCACCGGCGTCGCCGTCGTGTTCCTGCTCGTCATGGTCGCGCTGATCATCCACCAGGTGGTGCCGAAATTCCGCAGCATGCAGCGCCTGACGGATAACCTCAACCAGGTGGCACGGGAAAATCTCACCGGGTTGCGGGTGGTGAGGGCCTACAACGCCGAGAATTATCAAGAGGCGAAATACGCCAAGGCCAACAAGGAGCTGACCGACACCTACCTGTTCAACAACCGCATGATGGCGGTGATGATGCCGACCATGAACACGGTGATGAACGGCCTGATGCTCGCCATCTACTGGATCGGGGCCTATCTCATCAACGCCGCCGGCCTGATGGACAAGCTCACGCTGTTTTCGAATATGGTGGTGTTCTCTAGTTATTCGGTCCAGGTCATCATGAGTTTTCTCATGATGAGCATGGTGTTCGTGCTCCTGCCGCGCGCCGACGTCTCCGCCCAGCGCCTGCTTGAAGTGCTGGGTACTCGGCCATCGGTCACCGACGGGCGACGCGATGCGGGAGACCCGCGGTTGACCGGAACCATCGAATTCGCACATGTCGATTTTGCCTATCCGGGCTCGCGCGAACCCATGTTGCAGGACATCAGCTTCACCGCGCAACCGGGACAGACCGTGGCATTCATCGGCGCCACGGGCTCGGGCAAGTCCTCCCTCGTCAACCTCGTGCCGAGATTCTACGATGCCACCAAGGGGCGGGTGCTGGTGGACGGGGTGGATGTGCGCGACTACGAGCTCGGTGCCCTACGCGATAAGATCGGTTATGTTCCCCAGCAATCCGTGCTGTTTTCCGGAACCGTCGCGACGAATATCGGCTACGGGACTCCGACGCGGGACGATGGCGGCATCCGCGCGGCGGCGAGTATCGCGCAGGCCGACGCGTTCATCAGGCAGATGGAAGGCGGCTACGACGCCGCGATCGCCCAGGGTGGGGCCAACGTCTCGGGTGGGCAGAAACAGCGTCTGTCCATCGCCAGAGCCGTGCAACGGAGCCCCGAGATTCTCGTCTTCGACGACTCCTTCAGCGCGCTTGATTTCAAAACCGATCGTGCGGTGCGTGACGCGTTGCACGCCATGCGACATCACGCCACGACGCTGATCGTCGCCCAACGCATCGGGACCATCATGGATGCCGACCGCATCGTCGTGCTGGACGCGGGCAGGATCGTGGGGCAGGGGACGCACCATGAACTGTTGGAGTCGTGCCCCATCTACCGCGAGATAGCCGAGTCGCAGCTCAATGCCGACGAGTTGGCGGCATGACCATGACCAGGAAGAGGTGAACACAATGCCAATGCGAACACGTGGTGCGGTAGCGGAGCATCCGGAGGATTTCGCCCAGTCGATGGGCAAGCTCGTGCGTTTCTGTCGCGGGTATCTGCCGGCGGTCGTCGTGGCCTTGGCGCTCGGCACGGCCGGCACCGTCTGCCAGATCATAGGCCCCAACCGGCTCAAGGACATGACCAATGAGATAGCCAAGGGCATGCCTGCGATCGTGCGAGGCAGGCCCATCGCCCGCGCCGTCGATCTGGTGCAGATCGGGCACATCGCATGGATCCTGGTCGCGCTGTATGTGATCTACGCCGTGCTCAACTATATCCAGAGCTACATGATGGCCGGGGCGACGCAGCATGCCGCTCAGGATCTGCGACAGGCCATAGGCGCCAAGATCAATCGGCTGCCGCTGCGCTATTTCGATACGGCGAGTTTCGGCGATGTCCTTTCGCGCATCACCAACGATGTCGACGCCATCGGGCAGACGTTGGGGCAATCCGTCGGCGCGCTGATCACGTCCACCGCGCTGCTGGTCGGCTCCATGGTGATGATGTTCGCCAACAACGTGCTGCTTACCTTGTGCGCGTGCGGGGTCAGCCTCCTCGGCACCGTGGTCATGGTGCTCATCATGAAAGCCTCGCAGCGTTACTTCGCCGGCCAGCAGAAGGCCCTTGGTCAGGTGAATGGGCACGTCGAAGAGATGTATTCGGGGCATATCGTGGTGAAAGCCTACAGCGGTGAGAACGACTCCATCCGCACTTTCGAGCGCTACAACTCGGATCTGTACGAATCGGGGTGGAAAAGTCAATTTCTATCCGGTCTCATGATGCCCATCATGAATCTGGTCAGCAACCTCGGTCTGGTCGTGGTCTGCGTCGTCGGCGGCGCGTTGGCGTTGCGCGGCAGCATCGGGTTCGGCGTCATCGTGGCGTTCATGATCTATATCCGGCTGTTCACCCAGCCGCTGGCGCAATTCGCCCAGGCGTTCCAGAATCTGCAGCGTTGCGCGGCCGCCAGCGAGCGTGTGTTCGCGTTTCTGGGCGAGCGTGAGATGGCCGACGAGCGTGACAAACGTCCGCTGCTTGGTCGGGATGCGGCCGGATCGCCATCCCGTGTGCGCGGGGATGTGACGTTCGAAGACGTCAGCTTCGGATACGAGACCGGCCGCCCGATCATCCACGATTTCTCCGCCGACGTCGCGGCCGGGCAGAAGGTCGCCATCGTGGGGCCGACCGGAGCGGGCAAGACGACGATGGTGAATCTGCTGATGCGGTTCTATGACATCTCCGGCGGGTCGATCTTGATCGACGGCATCGATACCAGGTCGGTTCCGCGCTGGAATGTCCATGAGCAGTTCTCCATGGTGCTGCAGGATACCTGGGTGTTCCACGGGACCATCAGGGAGAACGTCGCGTACGTGACGGGTGATGTGTCGGACGAGCGCATCGTTGACGCCTGCGTCGCCGTGGGGCTCGACCGCTACATCCGTTCGCTTCCCGATGGATATGACACGATGCTCGATGACACTCTTGCGCTTTCGCAGGGTCAGAAGCAGCTGCTGACGATTGCCCGGGCGATGGTCCAGGATGCGCCCATCCTGATCCTGGACGAGGCCACCTCATCCGTGGACACGCGCACCGAGGAACTCATTCAGCGTGCCATGGACGCGTTGACCGTGGGTCGCACCAGCTTCGTGATCGCGCATCGGCTGTCCACGATCAGGAATGCGGACATGATTCTGGTCATGGATCACGGCGACATCGTTGAGCGGGGCACCCATGAGGAGCTTCTCAAACGCGGTGGATTCTACGCGGGACTGTACAACAGTCAGTTCACCGACGCGCAGTAGGGCGGGATATCGCGAGTCGCGTTCGCCGTTGCCTCGTGCCGCGTGCGCTGTGCGCGCGGAAACCCTCACAGGGGGTGTCCCGCGTTCAGTCCGGGTTCACAATGGCCGCCCACAGCAGCGCGCTCATGCGATCGGACCAAGAGCCTTCGGCCGGGCTTTGGGTGGAGGCCACGCAGGCGACCAGCGAGCCGATGATCGTATCGAAAAGCAACGCGAGATCTAGCCCGGAGCGGAATGCCCCGCCGTGCATGCCCCGCTCGAAAAATGCCGAGAACCGTTCGCGTTCGGGGGTGATGGCCTGCTGGGTGATGCGCTGGAAATACGGGTTATTCGATGAGAGCAGCACCCCTACGGCCTTGATGCCGATCTGAGAACTGAATCTTTGGACGAGCGTCTCGAGCAGGTGGGTGAGGTTTTCCCGCGTCGGCGCCAGATTCGACAGTTCCGGGGAATTGCCGGTGTCGAGCGCGCGGACGCTGCGCAGCATGTCGTCGGTGTTGCGATACCGACGATAGATCGTCGTCTTGGCGACGCCACTGCGGCGGGAGACCTCTTCGATGCTGACGGCGCCGATGCCTTGCGATGTGATGATGTCGAACGTCGCCTGCAGAATCTTTCGGTCGGTTTCCTCGCGCGTCCGCTCGCCGCGTCGTTCGTGCGCCTGTCGCATGGGGATATCGTCCTGCGAAGCGTTGCCGCGCGCCGCCGCGTGAGACGGCTCCTGTCGTGTGACGGCGAGTCGATGCGCCGCCGAGTCCATCGATACGATGTTCGACAAAGTTCATGCTCCTTTCCGGTGAACCCTGCGCACATGGCGGATCGTTGCGTCGTGTGCGCAGGGTCCACCGTTGTCGAGGCCGAATGCCTCGGGCAGGGCGTCCGTCCTAGATGAGTTTCGTCTTTTGCACTCGTGCCACATACCATTGGTTGAATCGCAGGAGCTGCTTGCGCAGCACCATGCCTAAGAGCAGCAACGGCGGCACGAATAGCAGCAGCTTGCCGAGCGCGATCCAGTAGTCGTTCATGTAGATGCCCGCAATGGCCGCGCGTGCAGCCTGCACCGAATGCGTGACCGGAAGGAAGGGGCTGATGTCGTTGATGAATCCAGGAATCACCTGCAGCGGGTAGGCGCCTCCCGATCCCGAGATCTGCATCACCAGGAGGATGACGCCCAGGGCTTTGCCGATATTACCGAAGCCCGCGACGAATTCGTAGATGATAAACACGTACACCAGTCCGCTGAGCCATCCGTTGAGCATGAACAGCCACGGATGCACGGTATGCACTCGCAGGAACAGCAGCGTTCCGGCGCAGGAGAACGTGCTTTGCAGCAGGGAGATAAGGGCGAAGATGCCGAATCTGCCCAGGAACATCTCGTGCGGCAGCGGATCACCAAGCGTCGCGCGCCGTTTGCGCGAAACGCTGGTTTTCAGCGTCACGCACATGAGCAGCGAGCCGACCCACAGCGGTATGAACGTGTAGAAGGGGGTGAGTGACGCTCCGAAGTTGTCGACCTTGTATACCGCCGTCGTCTTCAGCTGGACCGGTGCCGCCAGGGTCGCGGCGAGCGTCTCCGGGTCGTTGCCCAGCAGCTGTTTGAGTTTGCTCATGTCGCCGCTATTCAGCGCGTCGGTGAATGCCGTGTTGAACGCCTTGAGTTTGCCGCTCGCCGTCGTGAGCTGCCGTGCGGTGGAGGAAAGAACCGATGCCACGTTGTCGAGGCTGTTGCTGATGTCGGTGCCGGAGCTTTGCAGATTCGCGACGGCATTATCAAGTTTGCCGCTACTGTTTTGCAAGGTTGCCACGGTGGCCGCCACATCACTGCCGATGGTGTCTATCTTCGGCTGCAATGTGGTGGCGAAATCCGAGGACAGGCCGTTGACCGCGTCTTGGGCCTGTTTCGCCAGCGCCTTGATCTGCTGGCGGTGGTCCGAGGTTGCGCTCGTTTTGGTGTCGATGTCGGCGGCCGCGTCGTTCATGCCGTTTCGCAATGCCGTCTGCCGATCGATGACGGTGCCAACCTGGGTATTCATGTCGCCAAGGGCCGTGTAGGCGCGATAGAGCACAGGGTATTGCTGCTGTTGCTGCTCGCTGGGTGTGGATCCGGGTTGGACGCCCATGGCGGTGCCGACGTTGTCGTGAGCCGTTTCGATGGCCGAGCGTATCTTTTGGAAGCGGTCGATCTGGTCCTGGACGAGATTCGCCTGTCTGCGGATGCCGGCGGCGACATCGGACGCGCTTCGACCGGCGCTGTCGAAGGTCGCGTCGATCGAGTCGGTCACGGCGCCATAGCTCTTGCCGCTGTCGGACAGCGCCTGCCTGAGCGTGCCGCTGGTGGCCGTGAGCGCGCTGGAGATATCGGTGACACCCTTGCCCGACTGCTGCAGTTGCGAACCCGTCTGATGGCTGGTGGCGGACACCGTACCGATCAGGGTGTTCGCGTTCGAGATGAGTGCCTTGGCCTGCGAGAGCAGGGTCTGATAGGTGTCAAGATTCGTAGCGGTGTCGGAGAGTTGGCTGGACAGATCGCCGATATTCGTATTGAAGGTCTGCATGGTCTGCTTGGCCTGCGGCGTGCTCAACGTGTCGATGAGACTCTGCGCGATATCCAGTGCCGTGCCCGTAAGCGTTTTGGCGAACATCGTGTTGACCTGGCTGGCTACCTGGTCGGCACCCTGACCGGTTACTTTCGGGGCGAGGGCGTTCGTTTTCTCGTTCGTGTAATACGTTAGCGTCGCGTGGCGGGCCTCGCCGGTGAAGAAGGTCATCATGGTGGTGCTGAAATCTTTGGGGATGATCACCGCGGCATAGTATTTGCCCGATTTGGTGCCATCGATCGCATCCTGTTTGCTGGTGAAGGTCCAATCGAGCTGGTCGTTGGCCCGAAGCTTGTTCACGATTTGATCGCCGACGGTTATCTTGACCGGTATCAGATCGCTGCGATATCCCTCGTCGACGCTGGCTACGGCGAATTTGAGATTTTTGGTGCTGCCGAAGGGGTCCCAGCTGGCCGCGATATTGAACCACGAGAACAGCCCGGGGATGACGACCAGCCCCAGCATGATGAGAATGGAGACGACGTTGCTGGTGATGTGCCGCAAGTCGTCGACGAAGAGTTTCCACGCCATGGTCATGAGCTGGCCTTACCTTCATGGTTGTGTTGGATCGTTGGCTGCGGCTCGGCGTGCCCCTGCGTCGTCGCCGCGGTGTCGGATTCGTTGGCCGCATCGGATGTGGTTACGGTGTCCTTGGACGGGGTAAGCCCCATCATCGAGACGGCCAGGCTTGCGTTGTAGCCGGCGGCATGTTTGAATCCGCGCCGCGACCCGTACTCGAAGATCAGATTGCGCACGGCGTCGTCACTGAGCGTTCCCAACCGCAGTTGTCGTTCGAGACTGTCGCGCATCAGCTCGATTCCCATAAGGAATGCGGTGATCAGCAGCACCCAGATGATCCAGGCCGACAGCGCCACAAGCTTCGTACCGTTGGTCAGGGAGAAGGTGATGGCCAACGCCGCGGGTATCACGATGCCTGCTATCAGCGCGCTGTGCCTGAGCCGGGGATACAGGTTGGCGAAGGACGCGACGCGCTGTTCGATCGAACGGCGATATTCGCCTTTATTCGCCAGCACCTGGAATACCTGGGCTATTTGATATTCGCGGCCGTGTTCCAGGATCGGTTCGCCGATGATCATATCGCTTTCCCGGATTTCCCGGGCGAACAATCGGTTGAGGGTGATGAGATGCGGTCGTGCCACCAGTCCGAGAACGAAGAAGCCGACGGCGAACCCGAGTAGTTTCAGCACGCTTATCAGCCAGTGGTCGTCGTAGAATCCGCCGATCGTCTCGCGTAGCGCGCTGATGGAGTACGTGAAGGGGAAGAGCGGGTAGAGCACGCGGAAGAAATGCGGCATCATCTCAATGGGGTAGAGCCCGGACGCGCCTGGAATCTGCAGGATTATCAAGGCGACGCACAGTGCCTTGCCTACGTGTAGGAAGGTGGTTGACAAGGCGTAGGTGATGCTCACATACACCAGCGACGCGATGACGCCGGTCAGGACGAACAGCGGCGCGCTCGCCGCCTGCACGCCGATGATGAGTTCGCCGATGGTGGTTACGAGCCCTTGGAAGAAGGCGATGATGGCGAGCAGCATCCAACGTCCCCAGTAGCGCTCGCCGATGGTGGATCGTTCGATGCCTTCGGTATCGACCTCGAGCTTGAGGATGACCACCAGCACGAAGGCGCCCACCCAGAGGGAAAGGTTCGTGAACAGGGGTGCCATGCCCGAGCCGTACGAGCCGACGGGATAGAGCACTTTGGTGCTGAGAACGGTCGGCGACAGCATGAAATCGGCGATCGCCGAGACGTCGAGTTTGCCGTTTTTGCCGAGGTATTGGCCCAGGGTGTTCGAGCTGCTGAGCGCGGTGAGATCGGTGACCAGCGTGCTCAGTTTCGTCTTGACCTTCGCCAGGCCATTGTCGGTCGTGGCCAAGGTCGCGTCGGCGGTTTTGGCGGCCTGATCGAGTTGGTTGAGCACGATGGTGGATTGACTGACCAGCGAACCCTGGTTCGCCAGGATGGCTCCGAGCCCGGCGCTGCCGGCGGAGAGCGTGCTCAACCCGCTGTTGAGCTCGGGCAAGGCGCCCGAAATGATGGTTTCCCTGGCCTTGTCGGTACTCGCCAGGGTCTGTTGGGTGGCCGTGTTGATGGCGTTCGCCGAATTCGACGCATTCGTGACGGTGTCGCCCGTATCGGTGTTCAGCTGTGTGAGGCCGTCGATCGAGGCTTGGATCTTCGTGTTCTGATTCGTGAGCTGTGTGTGGATGCCATTGAGCGCGGCGGCGAGGTTTTCCTTGGTCTGTTGCGGTAGATTCGTGTCGGCGTTGATCGCCGCGATGGTGTCGTTGAGTTTGTCGATAAACGCCTTGTTGGTGGTATTCACGGTGTTGGCTGCATCCAGGGCCGATTTGATGTTGCCGTTTGCCTGTGTCAGCTGTGCCGAGATGGCCGATACCGATAGGTTTGCCTGCCCGCTTGCCTGGGAGAGCATCGCCGAGCTCTGGTCGAGCGTGGTCGACGTGGACTGGATGAATCGGTTGAGACCCGTTTGGGTCTCGGCGATGGCGCTCGAGGCCGTGGTGAGATCGTTCCCGGCTCGGGTGCTGATGGTATTGGCGTCGGCGATGGACTGTCGGACGCTCTGCGTGTGTTGTGGGGTCTCCTGCAGTTGTTTTCGGGCTGCTGCTATGGTGGCTCGCATCGTGTCGATATTATGCTCCACCGTGGTGAGTTCCTTGATGGTGTCGGCGGTCTGCGCGTTGACCTTGTTGTTGAGATCCTCGCCGGTGGCGTTCACCGTTTTGGACACCACTGAGCTGACGGTGGAGACGAAGGTGTCGTTGACCTGCCGATTGACGCTGCCGGCACCGGTGTCGGTTATTTTGGCCGCGATGCCGTTCGCCTTCTCATTGACGTAATACAGCAGTTGCGGGCGTTGCCGATTGCCCTCGACGACGCCCGCGATACGGGTGCTGAAGTCCTTCGGAATAATGATGGCCGCATAGCTCTCGCCCGATTTGACTTGGTCCATGGCGGTGTCGCGGGAGACGAATTCCCATCCCAGCAGGTCATTGGCCTTGAGCTTGGCCACTATTTGATTGCCGAGGTCAAGGGTTCCCATGGCGTTCGTGGTCGCGCCCAGATCCTCGTTGACGATGGCCACGCGAATGTTGCGGGTGTTGCCGTAGGGGTCCCAGAAGCCGATGATGTTGAACCAGGAATACAGCGGCGGCAGAAAGATCATGCCGATGACGACGATCCAGGCCGCCGAGGCGTGAGCCACGCGCAGGAGATCTCGACGCAGGATGGCGAACGATTGTTTCATGGATCTCCTTGTGGCTGCAGCTCTTGGGCGATGATCGTCGGATCGTGAGGCGCGAAGAGACGGTAGTGATACGTATTGCGTAGCGCTACGTTACACGTATCGTAATACCATGCCGGGAGTTCGTCGAATCCGGTTTCAGACGTTTGCCTTGGGCGAATTCGCAAATATACCCTATGGGGGTATATCCTAAACGTAAATGCAGCAGCAGTAAGGAGCTGACGATGACAACGGTTTTGGTAGTGGTGGGCACGCTTCTTGCGACGGCGCTGTTGATATGGCTGTTTCTGATGCCGAAGTCCCGGGGAGAGGCGATACGGGCCGATACGCGGCGAGGAATGCAGGAGATTCGCGTCGTGGTCAAGGGCGGCTATTCGCCATCGGCGATAGAGGTCACAGCGGGCGTCCCGGTCCGGCTGCTATTCGATCGGCGCGAGAGTGGGGAATGTTCGTCGCATGTCGTGTTTCCCGATTTTGGCATCGATAAGACGCTGACGGCTTTTTCCACCACACCCGTCCAATTCACGCCCGACACGGCCGGAACCTATGAGTTCGCCTGTGGAATGAATATGCTGCACGGATCGCTGGTCGTAACCCCCGCACAGGGCCAAGGGAGGCAGGCGTCGCCACGGGACCATGCCGAGACCGTCGTTAAGCCGGTGAGGGCGGCGAACGGTTCTGCCCCATCGACCGCGGCCTCGCCGGGCGGGCGGGGTACGAGCGATGACGGTGGTGCGAATGACGGTGGTGCGAATGACGACGGCGCCCGGGCCGAGCAGGAGCGCTCCGATGCCGTGCGCCGTTCGCAGATCCGCGACCTGTGGAGGCGGTTGATCGTCGCCGCGGTGCTGACCATCCCGGTGTTCGTCTCCACGATGTTCGGCTTCTACCACATCAACCCCTGGATCCAGCTGGCGCTGATCACCCCGGTGATGTTCTACTCCGGATGGCCCATCCATCACACGGGGTGGGCCTCGCTGACCCATCGTGAGCCTGAAATGAATGCGTTGGTCGCTCTCGGCACGGCGGCCTCCTATGGGTTCAGCGTCGTGGTCACCGTCGCCCCGGAGGCGTTGCCTGTGGGTGCGCGGGAGCCATATTTTGAGGCGGTGGGCACCATCATCGCCCTGATGCTGGTCGGTCAGCTGCTGGAGGCCAAGGCCCGGCTGGGCACCGGCGAGGCCATTCGTTCCTTGATGGGCCTGCAGCCGAAAACCGCCCGCATCGTCAATCGTGAGGTGCTGCGCGCATCCGGGTCGACGGACGGTGGGGAGGCGGTCACCAGCACGAATACGGTGGATGTCCCGGTCGACGACGTTCGCGTCGGCGATATCGTCGTGATCCGTCCCGGCGAGAAATTGCCGGTGGATGGCATCGTGATCGCGGGAGCATCGGCCATCGACGAATCGATGGTCACCGGGGAGCCGATCGCGGTGAGCAAACGACCCGGCGATGGGGTGACGGGGGCCACGGTGAACGGATCCGGTGCATTGCGTTTCCGCGCCACCAAAGTGGGCGCCGACACCATGCTTGCGCAGATCATCGAGCTGGTTCGGCGCGCGCAGGCGTCCAAGGCCCCGATTCAACGCATGGCCGACAGGATCGCCCGATATTTCGTTCCCGCGGTGATACTGATCGCCTTGTGGACATTTGCCGTCTGGTGGCTGATCGGCACGCAGCCGCGCGGTATCTTCGGCCTGGTTGCGGCGGTGTCGGTGTTGGTTATCGCCTGCCCCTGCGCGTTGGGCATCGCGACGCCGTTATCGGTTACCATCGCGATGGGCAAGTCCGCGCAAAATGGCGTCTTGATTCGTTCCTCGAAGGCGTTGGAGAGCATGCATGCCATCGATACGGTGGTCCTTGACAAAACGGGGACCATCACCGCCGGCAAGCCCAGCGTGCGGTCCATCGAGATGTCGTCGGTATCCGCGACGGGGAGCGCATTCGATCGCGATGCCGTGCTGGCGCTCGCGGCCGCCGCCGAGCAGCTGTCCGAACATCCGTTGGCGCAGGCGGTGGTGACCGCGGCGCGAGCCGAGCATATGGCACTGTCGCAGGCGACGGAGTTCACCTCCGATCCGGGCGGCGGAATCGCGGCGCGTGTCGATGGGCATGTCGTGCTGGTCGGCAACACGAGATATCTGAGCGATGCCGGGGTCCTGGGCACGGATGGCGCGCAGGAGTCTCTGGCCGCGGCCGCCGCCGATGGCGCCACCGCGGTGCTTGTCGGCATCGACGGTCGTTTCGTGGCGGTGCTGGCGATAGCCGATGCCATCAAGCCATCTTCGGCCGCCGCCATCGCGTCGTTGCACAAGCGCGGCCTGCACGTCGTGATGATCACGGGCGATGCCGAGATCGCCGCCCGCGCGGTGGCCAGAAAGGTCGGCATCTCGCAGGTGATCGCCGGGGTCAAACCGAAGGACAAGCGTCAGGAGATCGACCGGTTGCAGGGGCAGGGACATCGTGTGGCCATGGTCGGCGACGGCATCAACGACGCTCCGGCATTGGCGCAAGCCGATATTGGCGTCGCCATCGGCACGGGTACCGACGTCGCCATCGAGTCGTCGGATGTGACGCTGATCTCCGGAGATCTGACGGGTCTGGTCACCGCATACGACCTCTCCAAGGCGACCATGCGCAATATCGTACAGAATCTGTGGTTCGCTTTCGGCTACAACGCCATCGGCATTCCCGTTGCCGCAGGTATTCTGTATCCGTTCATCGGGGTGCTGCTCAATCCGATGATCGCCGGGGCGGCCATGGCCTTCTCCTCGCTATCGGTGGTGGTCAACGCCAACCGATTGCGCGGCTTTATGCCGGATGGCCGACTTCGTCGGCTGCCGCGGCGGGCGACGGGATCCCGGCCGGCGCTCGGCATTCGATCGGACGTCGCGGCACCGTCACCTACATCGACGTCACCGGCAACGGTGACGCTTACACCGGCGTCGCCCATACCGGCGGCGTCACCTACAACAAAAGAGGTTGCTATGCATATGTTCCATCATCATGACCATGCCAGCGATAAGGTCGTCGACCCCGTCTGCGGCATGACAATAGACCCCGCGAACGCCGCCGAGCACCGTGAGTATCAGGGCGCCACCTATTATTTCTGCAGCGCGAACTGCGCTCAACGATTCGACGCCGATCCCGCTCGGTACGCGCGGAAGTAATCGCGGCGTCCATCGCATCCGCGCCGCTCGCGATTCGACTGTGGCGTGATGAATAAGCGGATATTGCCGGACATATGGCACGAATTCCGATATGATGGGTAATACATTGCATTGAGCGGGGAGTAAGTGCCGAGGAAGTCACCCTTGCCCAGTGGGAGTCGAGTCAGAAGGAGGGACGGTTGATTCGTCTCGATGGTTCGAGACGGATGGAGGTCGGCACATACTACGCGGCGGACGTGTCTTGGGCGTGACCCTGAGCGCCGATGCCAGTCGATTTGAGGAGATAACGGTATGTCATTGGAATTCGATTTCACGGTGAAAGATCCTGAAGGTATGCACGCTCGTCCGGCGAGCCTGCTGGTGAAGAAGGCTCAGGAATATCAATCCGAGGTCAAGCTCGCCGTTGCGGATAAAACCGCCGATGCCAAGCGTATCTTCGGTGTGATGGGTTTGGGCGTGGCCCAGGGCGACGTCGTGAAGGTCACGGTGGATGGACCCGATGAGGCGGAGGCCCAGAAGGGGCTGCACGAGTTTCTTGAGGAGAATCTCTGATGAAGGCTTTGAAAGGTACTGGAGTTTCGGCGGGCATCGCGATTGGTGCCATCCACGTGGTTGACGCGGTCGATCATGAGATCGAGCGCAGAGTGGTCGACGATCCCAAGGCCGAAGTCGAACGGTTCCACAAGGCGCAGCAGACGGCGGTCGAACAGCTTAAGGCGTTGCGCGACAAAACCGCGAAGGAATTCGGTGAGGGCAAGGCCGAGCTCTTTGACGCGCATCAGCTGATGCTGGAAGATCCCGACTACGTGGACAGTGTGGTCGGTTTGATCACATCAAGCCATGTGAATGCCGAATTCGCGGTGAATAGTACGGCGGAGCAGTTCGCCGCGATGTTCGCCGAGATGAGCAGTTCCTACATGCAGGCGCGTGCCGCGGACGTCAAGGACGTCTCGAAGCGCGTCATCAGCGTGTTGGAAGGCCACGAGACCGCCGACGGCGCTCAGGCGCAGACTCGTCATATCATCTGGGCGGAGGATCTGTCTCCCAGCGAAACCGTGCAGATGGATCGTTCGTTGGTGCTCGGTTTCGTCACGGCCAAGGGGTCGACGAATTCGCATACCGCGATCCTCGCCCGTACTATGGGCATTCCCGCCATCATTGGCATCGGCGAAAGCTTCAGTGCGGATGACGATGGGCTCACGGCCGTTATCGACGGTTCGGCGGGAACGATCTTCATCGATCCGGATGAGAAGACCCTCAAGGAATATCAGGACCGTAAGGCGGACTACGAGCATCGCATGAGTTTGCTGCAGCAGCTGAAAGGCAAGCCCACGGTGACGAAGAGCGGGCAGACGGTGCGTCTGTACGCGAATATCGGGCGTCCCTCGGATGTGACGAGCGTGTTGGCCAACGATGCGGAAGGTGTGGGGCTGTTCCGCAGCGAATTCCTCTATCTGGAGAGCGAGGATTTCCCCACCGAGGAATTCCAGTTCAATGCCTATCGTGAGGTCGCCCAGCGCATGGGGGACCGTTTGGTCGTCATTCGCACGCTTGATATCGGTGCCGACAAGCAGGTCGGGTACTTCGGTTTGGAGCATGAGGCCAATCCGGCACTGGGGTATCGTGCCATTCGCATCTGCCTGACCAAGCCCGAGATCTTCAAGGTTCAGTTGCGTGCCCTGCTCCGTGCCTCCGCATTCGGCAACATCGCGATCATGCTGCCCATGATTACTTCGGTGGCGGAAGTGCATGACGCCAAGATGATCATCGAAGAGGTGAAGGACGAGTTGCGAGCCGAGAAGGTGGCCTTCAATGAGAATGTTCAGGTCGGCATCATGATCGAGACCCCCGCCTCGGTGATCATGGCGGATGAGCTTGCCGCTGAAGTGGACTTCTTCTCCATCGGAACCAATGATCTGACGCAGTACACGCTGGCATGCGATCGGCAGAACTCGAATCTTGGACGCTTTGCCGATCCGCATTCTCCCGCGGTGCTGCGCATGATCCGCATGGCTACCGAGGCCGCCCATCGGCATGATATCTGGTGTGGTATCTGCGGAGAGTTGGGGGCTGATCTGAGCCTTACGGATGAGTTCCTCGACATCGGGCTCGACGAGCTCTCCGTGTCCCCGGCCAGCATCCTGCCGCTGCGCGAGGCCATTCGAAAGCACTAGGCGCTTGAATCGGCCAACACGGCGTTAACGTGTTGGCCGATTTTTCGCATGGACCGCATGCGGACTCCCGTAGTTTCGGATGCGTTGCGGTCCCGATGACCCGGGTGCGGTCTTCGCGCCGGGGTCATCGGGCGTCTCCGGCGCGGATGTCGTCCGGCGTTGTGCCAACCGATGGTCGACGTGTTGAGAGGGGGCGACGTGTTGAGAGGAACAACGAAAAGGAGTGACATGAGATGAGACGCAAGGTCGTGTTCCTCGATATCGACGGCACGCTGATCGGCAGTAATCGGCGGGTTCCACGGTCCGCCGTCGACGCGGTGCATTGTGCGCAGCAGCAGGGTCATGTGATGCTGATCTGCACCGGTCGCTCCATTCCCGAAATCGGCCCGGAGATCATGGATCTGGGCTGTGACGGCGTCGTAGCCGTTTCCGGAGCCTATGTGGCGATCCACGATACGGTGATCATGAATCGGTTCATCGAGCCCGCCGTGATCACGGCGGTGTCCTCGATATTCGACCGACTCGGTGTCGACTATCTTTGGCAGTCATCGCGGGGTATGTGGGCCACCGAGACCTATATCGATCAGGTACATGACATCGAACGTTCCGCATTCGAAGGCGAACGGCGCAACAACTGGCATTCATTGGAGCGGGCGCACGAAGTGGCCCGAAAGGAGCATCGTCCACTGGGTGAGTTGGTTCCAGGCAGCAAGGGGACGTTCTTCGCGTTGCCGGAACGGGGTGTCAGCTATCAGCAGCTATGCGACGTATTGGCCGATCAGCCGCTGGATATCGTGCGCGGCTCCTTGGGCATGATCATTCCGGCCAATGGCGAGGCCACGATGCGCGGCGTGAACAAGGCGCTTGGCCTGCAGGCGGCGGTGCGCCATCTGGGGGCATCGGTTGACGATGCCATTGCCATCGGTGACAGCGATAACGATCT
>CALNAE010000118.1 GCA_937874315.1 uncultured Bifidobacterium sp.
GGTCTGATTTACCGTGCCATCGGCTTCGACCCCGGGATGTTCACCACATTGTTCGCGCTCGGACGCATCCCCGGCTGGATCGCCCAGTATCGAGAGATGCGCACCGACGCGCAGACGAAAATCGGTCGTCCGCGACAGGTATATACCGGCGAGCAGCAGCGCGATTACGTGCCGATGGAGGAACGCGGCTGATCGGCACGCGAGCCGGGAAACTCAGTTGCGGTGCAGCTCGGCGTTGAGTTCGATGCCTTTGGCTCGTGGACGCGCCTCGATGGCGCCGGTTATGGAGTTGCGGATATACAGGATGTTGTCTTTGCCGGACAGCTCGGCGCCTTTGACCACGTCGAAAGGTTCTCCGACGGCTGCTTTGCGTTTGTCGTACAGGGATATCTTAGTGCCCGCGGTCACGTAGAGCCCGGCCTCGACGACGCAGTGGTCTCCCAACGAGATGCCGATGCCGGCGTTGGCCCCCACCAGGCTGTGCTCCCCGATGGAATTGCGCAGTTTGCCGCCCCCGGACAGCGTTCCCATCGTTGAGGCCCCGCCGCCGATATCGGAACCATCGCCGACGACGACACCTTGGGAGATTCTTCCCTCGACCATGGATGAACCCAGCGTTCCGGCGTTGAAGTTCACGAAACCGGCATGCATCACCGTGGTGCCCTCGGAAAGGTAGGCGCCCAGACGCACGCGGTTCGCATCCGCGATACGAACGCCGGAAGGGACCACGTAGTCGACCATCCTGGGAATCTTATCGATGGACAGCACGTTCAGACTCGGTGACGGCTGACGCGAACCCGGGCGCAGGACATCGGCCATCATGGTGAGCCGGCGTTGGGCGAACCCTGTGACGGCGAAGGGCCCGTAGTTCGTCCATACGACGTTGGTGAGGCTGTCGAAGATGCCATCGAGATTCAACGTGTTCGGTCTGGCCATTCGAAGGCTGAGCAGATGCAGACGCAGATAGGCGTCCGCGGCGTTACGGATCGGTTCGTCGAGTTGCGAGATGGTGAACACCGCAGCCCGGCGCACCCCGCGAGCATCGGCGTCGTCGTGCACGAATGCGTCGAAGCCGTGGTTCGGTCGAGCGGCCGTGTCGGGAGCTTCGCCGAGATGCAGCTGCGGATACCAGACGTCCAACGTGTTCCCGGCCTCATCGAGACTGGCGAGGCCCCAGCCCCATGCGGTTTTTTCTGTGGTCATGTCATGCTCCTTCGTGGGATGCCGGCGGTCGGTATACCGTACGCTTGGAAATACGATACAACCCGCCCCTCAACCTTTCGCGACGGTGTGCGGCACCCCGGTAGGGCGCGTTGCGTACAATCTAACGATGTGAACGACGACTGGAACAATCCAAAACGACGCAGGGAACGCAGACGCATGATCATGCGCGTTGTGTGCATCGCCATCGCCGTGGCCATGTTGCTCAGTCTGGTCATACCGGCGATTTATGCCGGTCTTTGACCGAGCGCATGATTGACGCCCGAAGAGGCGTGGGTACAACGGGCAACAGGACGAACAACGACGAACAACATGGTTGAGCCGGCTTTGTGAGTGAATCAGGCGGAGAACCGGTTTGATAGACAATCAACGGTATGGTGGTAGCGATGGCAGATTTTGATTTTTCTCAGGCGCTGGGCGAGGCGCGGTCCAAGTACGAGTCGATAGCCAAGGCATTGGATGTCGATCGGCTTCATGCCCAGATCAAGGATTTGGAACAGCAGGCGGCTCAACCCAATCTGTGGGACGACGTGGACCATGCCCAGCAGGTGACCAGCAAATTATCGGCGGCGCAGGCGCAGGTCAAGCGACTCGAGGTGCTTGAGGGCAGGTTGGACGATGTCGAGGTGTTGTTCGAGCTCGGTCAGGAGGAGCAGGACGGCGACGCCATCACCGATGCCCGCAACGAGGTCGGCGCCATCCAGAAGGATCTCGATGACATGGAGATCCAGACGCTGATGGATGGTGAATACGATGCTCGATCCGCAGTGGTCACGGTCCGTTCAGGAGCGGGCGGCGTCGACGCCGCCGACTTCACCCAGATGCTGATGCGCATGTATCTGCGCTGGGCCGAGCGCGATGGCTACAAATCGAAAGTGATGGATACGTCCTATGCGGAGGAGGCCGGCATCAAATCGGCCACGTTCCAAATCAACGCGCCCTACGCGTATGGCAGGCTATCGGTGGAGGGCGGAACCCACAGGCTGGTGCGCATCTCGCCGTTCGACAATCAGGGCAGGCGACAGACCAGCTTCGCGGCCGTCGAGGTGGTGCCTCTGGTCGAGCAGACCGATCATATCGACATCCCGGATACCGATATCCGGGTCGATACATACTGCTCGTCCGGTCCCGGCGGGCAGGGGGTCAACACGACGTATTCCGCCGTGCGCATCACGCATCTGCCGACCAACATCGTGGTGACGATGCAGGATGAACGCAGTCAGATCCAGAACCGCGCGGCTGCGATGGCGGTCCTGCAGTCTCGTCTGTTGGTGCTCCGGCATGAGGAAGAGGCCAAGAAAAAGAAGGAACTCGCGGGCGATATCAAGGCCAGTTGGGGCGACCAGATGCGCTCCTATGTGTTGCATCCCTATCAGATGGTCAAGGATCTGCGTACCGGATACGAGACCTCGCAGACGCAGGCGGTGTTCGACGGCGACATCGATGGCTTCATCGACGCGGGGATCCGCTGGCGGCACGAGCAGCGGCTGAAGGCCAAGGCCGAGCAGGAAGCCGAGGAAGCGGCCGAGCGCTCGCAGGGGTAGAAGGCAGGGGTAGAAGACTGAGCGAACTAGGAACTCGAAAGCGATCGATGGTTAAGGACGGCAACTATGGCACTGATTACGTTGGATCACGTTTCCAAGATCTATACGAAGGGCACGCGCCCGGCGTTGGATGACGTCACGGTGCATATCGATCGTGGCAGCTTCGTGTTCCTCGTCGGGGCATCCGGATCGGGTAAAACGACGCTGCTCAGTCTGCTCCTGCATGAGGAGGAGGCCACTGATGGGGAGCTGCATGTGGCGGGCAACGACCTGCGCCGCATGTCGCAGCGGCAGGTCCCTCAATATCGACGTTCCATCGGGTTCATCTTCCAGGACTACAAGCTGCTGAACAACAAAACCGTGTGGCAGAACGTCGCTTTCGCCCTCGAAGTCATTGGTTCCAGCCGTTCCGCGGTCAAGTCACTGGTCCCCAAGGTTCTGGAGACCGTGGGCCTGACGGGCAAGGAGAAGAACTATCCACGCGAGCTTTCAGGCGGTGAGGCCCAGCGGGTGGCCATCGCCCGCGCCTATGTGAACCATCCCCAGATACTGCTCGCGGACGAGCCCACCGGCAATCTGGATCCGACGACCTCCCTAGGCATCATGGAGGTCCTTGACGCCATCAACCGGACCGGAACGACCGTCGTGATGGCCACGCATAACGAAGAGATCGTCAATTCGATGCGCAAGCGGGTCGTCGAATTGCACAGCGGGAAGGTCGTGCGCGATCAGGAGCACGGTTCCTATGATTCCGCGCTGTACTTCCCCGACGGCGAGGTGGAGTCCAAGGCCCAGCAGGTGCTCGTGGGGACCGATTCGGCGGCGGAACGGGTTGCGACACCGATGCCGCATGCATCGGACGACGGTGACCACCGCACCGGCGAAGAGATTCAGGATGCGCACATCGTGCGGGACGGGGGCGAAGCCGCGCCGCAACGGCAGTCCGGGCAGCGGCAGTCCGGCGCTTCGCCGTTGCAGGCCTTCGACGCGGTGGTTCAGGTGATGCAGGATCACACCGATGAGGACGATGGCATCGCCCGACTCGCCAATTCGGTCCACTCCGGGAGGACCGGGCGTTACGGCGAGGTGTTCCAGGCTGCAGAGACGACGATGACATGGGGCAAAGGCCTGGGAATACCGCAAGCGGCCGGCTCACAGGCCGGTGAACAGTCGATGCCGCCGGCACCGCCCGCCGAGCATGAGGCATCGGGGTCTCGTGAGACACCAGCCGTCCCTTCCACGGCCGCGGAAGGGACATCGCCGTCATTCGAATCGTCGGACGCCGAACCGTCATCGCCTCCCGCTCCTCCCGCCCCTCCCGAACCATCGCACGCGATTCAGGGTGCGGATGGCACGAAGAGGGATGAGGAAACGCCGGACGACAGCACCGACGGCCTCACGGACGATGACGGTCGGGCACGGGATGGTCGAACCGATGGAAAGAACGTCGATCGACATGACCGGGTTGGTCACGACGACGAGAATGGGGGAGAACGCCGATGAGAGCGCGATTCATACTTGCTGAGACTTGGACGAGCCTGCGACAGAACCTGTCGATGATCTTCTCGGTCATGCTGGTCACCTTCATCTCGTTCGTGTTCATAGGCGCTTCGGTATTGATGCAGGCGCAGGTCACCAAGGCGAAGGGTGACTGGTATGACAAGGTCGAGGTGGTCGTATGGCTGTGCCCCGACGGCACCAGCCAGGCCGCGTCATGTGCCTCGGGCAAGGCTCCGACGCAGAGCGAGATCGTGCAGTTGGAAACCGTTATCCACCAGGAGCTCGGCAACGTGGTGGCCAAGGTCACCTATGAAAGCAAGGAAGACTTCTACAAGAACACCTTCCTGAAGCAATACCCCAACGGCGTGTATGAAGGCAGGACGCTGACCGCGGCGAATATGCAGGATTCGCTGCGACTCAAGCTCACCAATCCGACGAAATATCAGGTGGTTTCCGAGGTGCTCAAGGGTCGGACCGGGGTCGAGGACGTCATCGATCAGCGGCAGATCTTCGATCCGGTGTTCAACGTGCTCAACAAGGCCACCGCCATCACGTTGGTCCTGGCGGCGGTGATGGTGGTGGTGGCCATTCTGCTGACCGGCACGACCATCAGGATGAGTGCGGCCTCTCGCAAGAACGAGACCGAAATCATGCGATATGTGGGAGCCTCGAATTGGACGATACGCTTGCCCTTCATCCTTGAAGGCGTCATCGCATCGTTCGTCGGCTCGCTGCTGGCCTGTGCGTCGCTGAGCGGCATAGTCTCCGCATTCATCACCGACAGCTTGGCGAAAACCGTGCAATGGATGCCGTTCATCAACCAGCGAACGGTGTGGCTGATGGCCCCGGCACTTATCGCCGGTGCCATGCTGCTTTCCGGCCTGGCGTCAGGTGTTTCGCTGCGACGATATCTGAAGGCGTGAACCACGAAGCTTCGGTTGTCACATCGGTGACGCATCACTGCTGCCATGGCGCTTTGAGGTTTTTCCGCTACAATGTGGGTTTTGACACAGAACGGATAGGAAGGCTCATTTTATGACGCATACGAAACACGTGAACGCCGTTGCCGGATTGCTCCTTGCCGTTGTCACGACGATGTCGGCAGGTCTGGTTGGGGTTTCCGTGGGCGTCGATCAGGCGCAGGCGGTTCCAAGCAACCAAGAATATCAGCAGAAGGTCCAGAATAGCGAGACTCTCAAGAGCCAACTGGCGGGCGTAAACGCCACTCTTGCCAATCAGATCCTGCAGTTGAACGATTTGACCGAAAACCAGATTCCCGCGGCGCAGAAGGCGGCGGACACCGCGCAGCAGCAGGCGCAGCAGGCGGCGAGTTTGGCGCAGGCGACGACCCAGCGTCTTCAGGCGGCGCAGAAGGATCAGAGCACGCTCGAAGCGGAGATCAAAAAGACCGGAGCCGATTACGACGATGCCAAGCAGGCGGTCGCGCAACTTGCGCGTGACAGCTTCCACGGATCCAGTGCCTCCGAGGTCATGGAAGTGATGACCAATGCGAAAACCACGGGTGATTTCGTGGGTAAGATGCAATCCGATGCGGCGGTGACGCGAAGCGAAAGCAACGCGGCCAGCGAGGCCGCGAATTCGTTGAGCACGAAGATGAGTCGTAAGGATCGACTCTCCGCTATCGAGCAGCAGATCGAGCAGCTCAAGCAACAGGCCGATACGCAGGCGGCGTCCGCTCAGCAGGCGTCGCAGGACGCCCAGACCAAACAGACCCAGCTCAATACCTTGCGCGACCAAGGTGATGCGCAGCGCGCCAACCTGGAGAAGCAGCAGGGTGAATTGACGACGCAGGCGGCGCGTGAGGCTACGGAAATCGTCGAGATGAAGTCGCAGATCGATTCCTATAACCAGCAGGTGGCAGCCGCCGCGGCCGCGGCCAGCGCGTCGGCAGGGGCGCAGCAGCAGGTGCAGCCCGCTTCGGGTGGGCAGAACAACGGCGGCGGTTCGTCGAGCGGCGGTTCCTCCGGCAACGGCGGTACCAACACCTCTTCCAACAACAACGGCGGCGGCTCGAACTCTTCGAACGGCAGCGCGGTCGGCATGAACTATTCCGTGCCCGGCGGCTGCTCATCCGGTTCCACTTACTGCTATGGCCATAACACCGGAAACGTTCCCGGCGTGGGCGGTTCCGCATACCCGTCGCGTCAATGCACGCTCTGGGCCTACATCAGACGATCCGAGCTGGGCCTTCCGGTAGGCTCTTATATGGGCAACGGCGGCGAATGGGCCACCAAGGCGAGGGGTCTGGGCTATCTGGTGAACAACACGCCGCATGTCGGCGCGGCGATGGTCTTCACGCCCGGTCAGAGCGTGGGCGGCCATTGGACGGCAGATTGGCAGTACGGGCACGTCGCCATCGTCGAACGCGTCAATTCCGACGGTTCGGTGCTGATCTCCGAGGGCGGCACCGGGTTCTCGAGCTTCCCCGCGTATGAGATCATCTACGGTGCGGGCAATTATCAGTACGTCCACTACTGATCGTCGGTGGTTATCATCGTTCGAGTTCTGGAATTCGCATGTTCGCGATTTTTCAACCGCGATCTCCACTCGGACGGCGGCATGAACATGAAGAAGATCGTTGCAGAAAAGATCAGAGGAAAGGGGGAGATTTGGCCACGGAAGAACAGAAGGTTTCGCTGATCGCCCAGAACAGGCGGGCTCGTCATGATTACGAGATCGAAGATCAATATGAGGCCGGGATCGCGTTGAGCGGCACCGAGGTCAAGTCTCTTCGCGAGGGACATGCGTCGCTGGCCGAATCGTTCGTCTCCATCGATGGTCGAGGCGAGGTTTGGCTCGAGAATGCCAACATACCCGAATATTTCAACGGAACGTGGAACAACCATGCCCCCAAGCGCAAGCGCAAGCTGCTGTTGCATGAGGCGCAGATCGCCAAGCTCATCCGTCAGACTCAGGCCAAGGGCTATACGATCGTGCCGTTAAGCCTGTATTTCAAGGCGGGTCGAGTGAAGGCCTCGATTGCCCTGGCTCGGGGAAAGCGCGAATACGATAAGCGACAGACGCTGCGGGAAGAACAGGACAAGCGCGAGGCTCAACGGGCGATGCGCTACGCCAACAAGCGCGTTCGGTGAGTCTCGCGACCGCTCGCGACCGTTGCAATGTGGAATGGCCGACCATCATGGGAGCCGAAGGCGTTACAGTTGTGTCGTGCTTGCGGTAACGGAGCACACGGGGAGAGACATCATCGGTTGACCGCCGACGATTTCAACAGAGGAGAAGCATAGAGATGACTGTCTTTGGACTGAATGAACATGCATGTCGGGCGTTGACGGGAGTCCTCGCATCGGCATTGCTACTCGCGACGGCTGCGTGCGGCACCACGGACACCGGCGACGCCTCGTCGGCTTCGGGATCCAGTTCGACGACGCAGTTGCAGGGTTACGACACCAGCGGCGTCAAGAAGGATGCCGCCATCGCGGCGCTGCTGCCGCAGTCGGTGACCAAGGACGGCAAATTCACGATAGGCGTGGAAACGACCTATGCGCCGGCCGAATTCCTTGCCCAGGACGGCAAGACGGCCATCGGATACGAGATGGACCTTGCCAAGGCGCTGGCCCGTGTGTTCGGGCTTAAGGAAGAAACGGCATCCGCTCCCTTCGACTCGATTATTCCCGCGGTCGGCAGCAAATACGATGTAGGCTTCTCGGCGTTCACCGTGACCTCCGAACGCATCAAGGCCGTCGATTTCGTCAGCTATTTCAACGCGGGTTCAACCATGGTCGTCAAGCACGGCAATCCCAAGAAGATCAACCCCGACAACCTGTGCGGCACCACGGTCGGCGTGCAGATCGGCACGGTGCAGGAGACCTCCATGGGAGATGCAAGCGCGAAGTGCAAGGCCGCCGGCAAGCAGGCCATCGAAGTGCAGGCCCAGAAGCAGCAGACCGACATCACCACGGCCGTGATTACAGGTAAGGCCGATGCCTTCTACGCGGATACCCCCGTCGCGGGCTATGCGGTGAAGCAGACCGGCAGCCAGCTGCAGACCATCGGTGCCAACACCGGTGCCGTTCCGGAGGCGATCGCCATCAAGAAGGGTGACGCGTCCACCGTCGAAGCCGTGCAGAAAGGCATGCAGAAACTCATTGATGATGGAACATACGGCAAGATCCTCGATTACTGGGGCGTCTCAGCCGGCGCGGTGAAAACCGCTGAGGTCAATCCGAAGGTCAAGTGATCGGCATGTCCGCGTTGCAATTCAGGTTGAGCAGGCCACAGGTCGGTAATTCCTCGCTCGGCGCGCGATCGTCGAGAGGACGGGGCCGACGATTCGTTTCGCTATTGGTATCCGCTGCTTTGCTCGTCACAGTGGCCGCCTGCGGCACCACCGACACGTCCGGTTCGGTGGCCTCCGGTGGTTCTCGGTCGAGTGACTCAGCCGCCCTGCAGGGTTACGATACCGGCGGCATCAAGAAAGATCCGGCGATTGCGGCGCTGTTGCCGAAGTCGGTGACCAAAGACGGCGTATTGACCGTCGGGGCGGATACTTCGTACGCGCCGGGGGAGTTCCTGGCGGCGGATGGGAAGACCCCGGTCGGTTTCGATGTGGATCTGTCCAAAGCCATAGCGGCCATTTTCGGGTTGAAGGAGGTCACGCTCACCTCGACGCTTGATACGGTGCTTCCTTCGGTGGGCAGCAAATACGATATCGCGATCTCCTCGTTGACGGTGACGCCGGCGAGGATGCAGGCCGTCGATTTCGTGACGTATTTCAAGGCGGGATCCACCTACGTGGTTCGCAAGGGCAATCCGAACCGTATCAATCCGAAGAACCTATGTGGTGTCAAAATGGCGATTCAGACCGGCAGCACCCAAGAGGAACTGATCAACGAGGCGAACCAGCAGTGCAAGGCCGAGGGCAAGGCGACGATGGAGATCCAATCCTCGAAGATGCAGACGGATGTGACCACCGCCGTGGCAACGGGCAAGGCCGATATATTCTATTCCGATACTCCCGTAGCCGGCTATGCCATCAAGCAGACCGGTGATGTGTTGGAGCCGATTGGCGAGGATGTCGGCGTTACGCCCGAGGCGGTGGCCATCAAGAAGGGCGATGCGGCGACGGCCAAGGCGGTGCAGCTCGCGATTCAAAAGCTGATGGACGACGGCACGTATAAGAAGATCCTCGCCACTTGGGGCGTCACCTCCGGTGCCATCGACAAGGCTGAGATCAACCCGAAGCTCGAATAATCCGAGCTGGATCGCTGCCAGATGAACCGGTCCGTACGAGGCCGGGTCCGCTTACTCGGATGGACCATGCCGCGGTCGGGCCGAATCCGACTGACTGAACTGAGCGGTGGTGGTGGAGTGGTGGGTTTGCAACCGTGGTGGGGAAGCCCCATATGAGCGCCATATTCCAGAGTGTGAAAGAATCACCCCGATGTAACCGTTTCGTAGCATATCGACCTTAGGGTGTGACCAATTACCGGTCATGCCCAGCGATGGCCGGTGGCGAGAGGAGAGGGAAATGTCCACAACAATGATCCGGCGCATAACGGCCGTCGCGCTTGGCGCGTCCATGATGCTAGCAGTTGCCGCCTGCGGGACCACCGACGACACGAGTTCTTCGCAGTCGTCATCCGGAACCGGCGCATCTCAGCAGGGCTATGACACCAGTGCCATCAAGAAGGACCCCGCCATAGCCGCGCTGTTGCCGAAGTCGGTAACCAAGGACGGCACGTTGACAGTGGGGGCCGACACTTCCTATCCGCCCGCCGAATTCCTGGCGTCCGACGGCAAGACCCCCGTCGGCTTCGACGTGGACTTATCGAAGGCGATAGCGGCGGTGTTCGGTCTTAAGGAGCAGACTATCACGTCGAGCTTCGATTCGATTATTCCTTCGACCGGAACGAAATACGATATCGGCATCTCATCGTTCACCGTCACCAAGGAGCGCCTTAGAGCCGTCGATTTCGTGAGCTATTTCAAGTCGGGATCCACGTTTGTGGTGAAACACGGCAACCCACAGCATATCGACAGCGCCGACCTGTGTGGCGTCAAAATGGCGGTGCAGACCGGCACGTTGCAAGAGACCGCGGCCGCTGACATCAATGCGAAGTGCAAGGCGTCCGGCAAGAGCCAGTTGGAGATCCAGTCGCTCAAACAACAGACGGATGTGACCACCGCCGTGGCAACGGGCAAGGCGGATGTCTTCTATGCCGATACCCCGGTCGCAGGCTATGCCATCAAGCAGACCGGCAACGAGCTGCAGACCATCGGAGAGGACGTCGGGGTGGCGCCTGAGGCGGTGGCCATCAGGAAGGGCGACGCGGACACAGCCAAGGCGGTGCAGCAGGCGATTCAAAAGCTGATCGACGACGGCACGTATAAGAAGATCCTCACCACCTGGGGCGTCGCCTCCGGTGCCATCGACAAGTCCGAGATCAATCCGACCACCGGCGATTGACCGCGGTCCTCATGATTCCTGACCATGGTCTGCTGCGCGAACCGGGAGACGGTGACTGAACGGCAGTGCGGTGCGATTCCGTCCGTGCAATGCGGTCGCGGCCCGGGCGGGGGATCGTGCCGGGTATGCTGGGAGACATTGATATGGTGAGATATCAGGTGAGAAAAGAGAGTGCCCATGGCTCGTAACCGTAAAACAGACCCGGACGGTCCCCAGACGATTGACGCGCTTCCCGTGCGCCATCCCGGATCGTTGGTGGCGGGCATCATCGTTACGGTGCTGGCGTTAATGCTCATTCAGGGTTTGGTCACCAACAAGAACATGGATTGGCCCACCGTATGGAAATATCTGTTCAACGAGAACGTTCTCAACGGCATCGGCTGGACGTTGATTCTCACGGTGAGTTCGATGGTGATTTCCATTCTGCTCGCCGTGCTGCTGGCCATCATGCGCAAATCCATCAATCCGGTCCTGCGCGGGGTCAGTTGGTTCTATATCTGGTTCTTCCGCGGCACACCAGTCTGGACGCAGCTGGTGTTCTGGGGGTTGTTCTCGGTGTTGATTCCACAGATCTCCATCGGGGTGCCGTTCACGAATATCAGCTTCTGGTCGATGGATTCCGAACGCCTCGCCCAGGCCATCCGACCGGGTCTGTTGGCGGCGGTAGTCGGGCTAACGTTGAATGAGGCGGCATATCTGGCCGAAATCGTGCGTGCCGGGCTTGAAGCCGTCGATCCGGGGCAGAGCGAGGCCGCCAAGGCCCTTGGCATGCGTCGGACCATGGTGATGCGGCGCATCATTCTGCCGCAGGCGATGCGTATCATCGTGCCCCCGACGGGCAACGAGACCATCGGCATGCTCAAAACGACATCGTTGGTAACCGCCGTGCCTTTCGGTCTGGAGCTGCAATTCGCGACGAATGCCATTGCCAATCGAATCTACAAGCCGATTCCGCTGCTTATCGTGGCATGCATCTGGTACCTGCTTATCACCTCGATTCTCATGATCGGGCAGTCCTATCTCGAGCGTCATTTCGGCAAGGGTTTCGACCAGCATCCCGTGGGGACCGCGGGCAAACAGCCGCCGTATCCCGGGAAAACCGACGGTGAACCGAAGAATGACGCGAAGAAAACCAACCAGGTCACCTTCGTGGGGTTGAACGCGTGAACGAGGCAAGTATGGCAAGCACAACCGCAATGAACTCGAACGATATGTCGGCGAATGGTGCCGGTGGAAGCGACCATCCGTCGCGACCGGTGGCCGGGGACGTCGACCAGGTCTCGGCGAACGAATCGTCGGCGGCCGTGGTGATCACAGACGTGCAGAAGTACTTCGGTCCTCTTCACGTGCTCAAAGGCATCGATATCACGGTGAGGCCCGGCACGGTGACGGTGATCCTCGGGCCCTCCGGCTCCGGAAAGTCGACCTTGCTGCGGCTGATCAATCAGTTGGAGACGCTTTCGGGGGGCAGCATCACCATCAACGGCGAACTCATAGGATTCAGGCATGTGACCCGGCACGGCGTCGATCGACTGCAGACGCTCAATGAGAAGGAGATCGCCCGACAGCGCGCCAAGCTCGGCATGGTCTTCCAGCGGTTCAACCTGTTTCCCCATAAAACGGCGTTGGAAAACGTCATGGAGGCGCCGGTCCATGTGGCTCATACATCCAAGGACGTGGCCCGGCAGGAGGCCATCGCGGAGCTCACGCGTGTCGGCTTGGCCGATCGGCTCGGGTATTACCCCGCTCAGCTTTCGGGTGGTCAGCAGCAGCGTGTGGCGATAGCGCGAGCGTTGGCGATGAAACCTGAGATCATGCTGTTCGATGAGCCTACGTCCGCGCTCGATCCCGAACTGGTGGGCGAGGTTCTGGGCGTGATGCGGTCCCTCGCCGATGGCGGTATGACGATGATCGTCGTGACCCATGAGATCGGATTCGCCCGTGAGGTCGCCGATCAGATCGTGTTCATGGACGGCGGCGTCGTGGTCGAGCAGGGTGGGCCCGATATCATCGACCATCCTAAGGAATCCAGATTCCAGAATTTTCTCAATCACGTGCTGTGAACACCAGCCGTGGGCTCGTCGGCCGAATCCTCCGATTCTGCGATGTGTTGCACGATCGGAGGATTCGCGTATCTGACGTGTGTCGACGAGGCATAGGCTCCGTGAATATTCCAGGCATTGCGCAGATATCTCGTCACGGTCCCATACACTGGTGAACCATGTGTGGAATCGTTGGATATGCAGGAAGCGTCACGACGGCATGCGGCAAACCCTTGGAGGTCTGTCTGCAGGGACTGCGGCGGTTGGAGTACCGAGGATATGATTCGGCGGGCGTCGCGCTGGCGGCTCCAGGGATGCATGGCGTGGCGGTACGCAAAAAGGCCGGCCGGCTGGCCAATCTCGAGGAAAACCTCGAGCGACATCCATTGCCCGACGCGACCGTGGGCATCGGACACACCCGTTGGGCGACCAACGGCGAGCCGAGCGACGTCAACGCGCATCCGCATGTCAGCGCGGACGGTCATATCGCGGTTATTCATAACGGCATCATCGAGAACGCCAACCGGCTGAAATTCGATCTGCAGACCGAAGGATATTCCTTCGTCTCGGCCACCGACACCGAAGTGGCGGCCAAGTTGCTGGGCAAGATCGCTCAGCAGGTCATCGATGAGACAGGGAAGCCGGATGTGTTTGAGGCCCTGCGACGGGTGGCCCGGATGCTCTCGGGCGCTTTCACCATCCTTGCCGTGGACGATCGGCAACCGGACGTCGTCGTCGGCGTCAGACACGACTCGCCATTGGTGGTGGGACTGGGCGAAGGTGAGAACTTCCTCGGTTCGGATGTCGCGGCCTTCGTCGCCTATACCAAGGAGGCGATGGAACTTGGCCAGGACACGGCGGTTTGCATCAGCGCCGATCGGGTGGTCGTCACGGACTTCGATGGAAACGAGGTGACCGACTCCAAACATTTCACCGTGGATTGGGATGCCAGTGCCGCGGAAAAGGGCGGCTGGCCTTCCTTCATGGACAAGGAGATCCACGAGGACCCCGAGGCCGTGGGCAACACCCTGATGGGCCGTTTCGATATGAACGGCGATATCGTCCTCGATGAGGTGCATATCAGCCCGGAGGATTTCAAGTCGATCGACAAAATCATCGTCGTGGCGTGCGGCACCGCGAGCTACGCCGGCATGGTCGCCAAGTATGCCATCGAACATTGGGTGAGGATTCCCGTCGAGGTGGAACTGGCGCACGAATTCCGCTACCGGGATCCGATTCTCACGCCCAGGACGCTGGTCGTGGCGATTTCCCAGTCCGGCGAGACCATGGACACGCTGATGGCCTTGCGTCATGCGCGTGAGCAGGGTTCGCGCGTGCTGGCCATCTGCAATACGCAGGGGGCGTCCATTCCTCGAGAGTCGGATGCGGTCTTGTATACCCACGCCGGCCCCGAGATAGCCGTGGCCTCCACGAAGGCTTTCGTCGCGCAGATCGTCGCCGCCTATCTGCTGGGCCTGTATCTGGCGCAGATCAAAGGCACGATGTATCGCGACGAGGTCCACCAAATCGTCGGCCAGCTTCGCGCCATGCCCGAGAAGATCCAGTGGGTGCTCGACACCCAGGCGGACACCATCAATAAGACCGCCAAACGGATGTTGAACGCTCATTCGTTCCTCTTCCTCGGACGCCATGTCGGCTATCCGGTGGCGATGGAGGGGGCGCTGAAACTCAAGGAAATCGCCTATACCTTCACCGAAGGCTTTGCCGCCGGGGAACTCAAGCACGGACCCATCGCGCTGGTCGACGAAGGCGAGCCCGTCGTGGTGATCGTCCCATCGGCGCGCGGACGCAATATCCTGCACAACAAGATGATCTCCGGCATCGAGGAGGTCAAGGCGCGCGGTGCCTTCACCATCGCCGTGGCCGAGCAGGACGATCCCGATGTCCGGCAGTACGCCGATGTGGTGCTCTGGCGACCGGTATGCCCCACGCTGCTCAGCCCGCTGGTCGACGTGGTGCCGTTGCAGTTGTTCGCCATGGACATGGCGATGCTCAAAGGATATGACGTCGACAAGCCGCGTAATCTCGCCAAATCCGTAACCGTGGAATGACCGACCGCTTGACGCCGGTTCAACCGCGGTGTTCGCCGCTGATGTCGGTCTCTGACTCGTCCCGTGCCACGGACCCTGCCTCGGCCTTTGCTTCGGCCCCAACGCAACGCTCGGTGCAACGTGTTGCGAAGCCGTCGCCCCGGCGGCATCGGTGGGTCGAAGAGGAGCCCGAGATTCCCTTCGAGCTTGAGGTGCTGTACGAGGATGACGGGATCATCGTCGTCGACAAGCCGCATTTCCTCGCCACGACGCCGCGCGGCATGTGGTATCGTCAGAGCGCGTTGATGAGGTTGCGGGAACGGTTCGGTGAACCGGATATCACGCCGGCGCACCGTTTGGATCGTGCCACGGCGGGCATCGTCCTGTTCGTGCGCAAGCCACGGCTGCGCAGAACCTACCAGACGTTGTTCGAGCATCACGACGTGACCAAGGAATATGAATGTCTTGCGCCGGCCGCGCCCATCGTGCGACCGCGGTACGGCACCATCGAACGGCTGCGAAGGCCCGCCGTCTTCCCGCTCCTGCGCCGGTCGACCATCGTCAAGGAACGCGGTCGCTTGCAGGCCTTCGAGGTGCCCGGGAGGGTCAACGCGCAGACCTGGATCGACATCGCGGAGCGCGGTGTGGAGTCGCGCGAACGTTGGCCTGCATCGCAAGGGCC
>CALNAE010000119.1 GCA_937874315.1 uncultured Bifidobacterium sp.
TCATGCCGACCATGGGGAAGGGCATGCAGGCAATCACCGAGCCGACGGCGAAACGTGCCGTGTGAGGTATGCGAAGCAGCTCCGCGTACCCTCCCAACAGGCGATGCGTGACTTCGCGGAAGCCTGCGATCGCTTGGTTGACCATGACCATAGGGCACACTCCTCAAGGTAGGCGGAACAGGTGGGGGAAACGAGACGACGAGCGAGATGGGATAATCGGATGGCGAAACGACATACAATCCGTACAGATGAAGCATAAGCGGCGGGGGTGAGTTATGGGCGGCCGATCCGGGCGGTTTCGCCGCGCGCAAAGCGTGTCGAGACAAGGCCTGACGGCGTTTAGGCCACGACACGCGGTAGATTGGCGTCGGGACGTATCCGCCGATGTGCCCCGATATCCCAAACCCATGGTGCGCCGTCGGTCGGCGCAGGGTCGTATCGATACATGAAAGGTCCCGAGCATGCCCACAACCACCATCCATTTCGTTCGGCATGGCAAGGTATTCAACCCCGATCATCTGTTGTACGAGCGGCTTCCGGGATTTCATCTATCCGAGCTGGGGCGACGCATGGCGCAGGCGACGGCGCGGCACATCGCCACGGATCCTCATATGAATCAGGCCGTGGCGGTCTATTCCTCACCGTTGGAACGAACCCAGGAGACCGCGCAGGAGATTCTTCGGTCGCTTAACGCCACGAGAGCCTCACGTCAGTTGGAACCGCTCGAGCTGGTCACCGATGCCCGAATCATCGAGGCCGGCAACGATTTTCGCGGCAAACGCATCGGCTACGGCAAGGGTGCGTTGTGGCATCCGCACAATCTCTGGCTCGCACGCAATCTGTGGAAACCGACGTGGGGGGAGAGCTATGCGCAGATCGCGCGCCGCGTCGGGCAATTCGCGCAGGAGAAGGTCCGGCAGTATCCCGGCGAGCAGATCATCGTGGTCAGCCACGAATCGCCGATCTGGTCGTATCGACATCTGTTGGAGACCGGGCATGCGGAACACAACATGCTGCTCAGGCATACGGCGCTCGCTTCGATCACATCGATGAGTTTTGACAGCGACACCGGGAAGTTGATCGGGGTCGCATATACCGATCCCGCAGCGGGAGTGCGATGAAGGGAGCTGGACGGGTTACAGTAGTGGTAACGGTTCAAGCGAGGGAGCTGATATGACGTTGTTGATGGAGAATACTGCGATCGCGCGCGTTGCGCTGCTGTCTCAGGTCCGCGATGCGGCCAGTGCGGCGGTACGTCTCATGTCGTTATGGCCGCTGGATGTCAAGCTGCTGGCCAATGACGCGAAATATACCGAGAATCTGCAGGTTCGCATCAGCCGGGCATTGGCGGCCTTGAAGACCGGCCAAACGGTGACCATTCCCGATGCGGAATTTGTGTATGAGGGTGCCGAGGATATTCCCGGACGCCCGCAGGAAATCGTCGATGCGTTGGTGGCGGCGAATGATTCCTGCGACGTGATGTCCGAATATTCCCAGACTGGGGATACGGCTCTCGTAATGCGGGCCTGCGCGGTACTGGACGTCTCATGGAGCCAAAAGACCGTG
>CALNAE010000120.1 GCA_937874315.1 uncultured Bifidobacterium sp.
TTTCGTCATCTTTTTCTATCGCCAAATCCGCTCTCCGTCTCGCACGACATGACGATGACGCAAGCGAATTGAGGGCGTGACTCCCCATTACCCGCCTGGCGTCGGGCGGACCTTGTCCGCACAGCGCAAGTATTTTTTCGCTCTGGTTTGCTCGGCTGGATGGGGCGGAGATACCAGCACTGTGTCGTTCGCTGAAATCGAAGCGTGGGATGAAATCGTCCAGCAGGTTCATCATGCTTCCATTTCTCTCCGGCGAGGTAGTCTCAAAGAAGTTGAATAACCGCATTCCATTCTGGCGCGGCCTCGGCTGCACCCGATTTCGTGACCGACAATGCCGCCGTTGCCGCGGCAAAACGCACGGCCTCATCAAGGGGTTTTTTCAGGGCCATTGCAACGGCAAGCCCGGCATTGAAGCAATCTCCAGCCGCAACTGTATCCACAGCCGTTACGGGAAACGGTGGGACAAATCCGCCCGCATTGCGGGTCTGCCACCATACTCCGCGCGCCCCCATTTTCACGATTGCCGTCTGCACGCCGCGCTCAAGCAACAGCCGGGCGGCTTTTTCAGCCTCCTGTGCATTGGTTGGCAGAATGCCACACAACGCCGCCGTTTCGCTCTCATTCGGTGTTACGATGTCAACGAGCGACCATAAGTCATCGGGTATGGGCTGGGACGGTATGGGAGCGGGGTCCAGAATGACACAGCTACCACTTGTGCGGCCCCGGCGCGCAGCCGCCAGAACGGCTGCAACCGGCACTTCAAGCTGGAGCAAAAGAACCGATGCGTCATTGAACAGGGCTTCCGCACGGCAGACGTCGCTGTCATCCACGCCCATATTGGCTCCCCCTACCACGGTGATACAGTTTTCTCCTTGTGGGCCAACCCCGATCAACGCCAGTCCTGTCGGGGCATTTGCATCCATCCGCAGCGCACCCAGATCGACCGCAAAGGTCTGGAGTGCCGCGCGCGCCTGACTGCCAAATGCATCTTCACCTATGCGGCCCACGAGTGCGGAGCGTACGCCGCAGCCAGGGCCAGGCCGCCCCGCT
>CALNAE010000121.1 GCA_937874315.1 uncultured Bifidobacterium sp.
AATAAGCTGGTGCTCGACGGCGCGATAGCGTCGGCTTCCCTCGACCCACATATCGGGGTCGTTTGCGGGAGGGGGCGAAATCCTACGCTAAGGCTTTGGCCAGCGATATTCTCCGGTGAGATTGATGTGCTCCCATCCGAGCGGAGAGACGTGGGCCAAGAGATCGGGCGATAGCAGTTTTCCCTCGCGTTTGTGACTGGCAACGACTTCGCTCAGCTTCATGGTGTTCCAGAAGATGATGATGGCGGCTAGCAGGTTCATGCCGGCGATCCTGTAATGCTGGCCTTCGGCGGAACGGTCGCGGATTTCGCCGCGCCGGTGGAAGCTGATGGCTCGTTTCAGCGCGTGATGGGCCTCGCCCTTGTTGAGCCCGATCTGGGCACGGCGTTGCAGCTCGGCATCCAGAATCCAGTCGATCATGAACAGGGTCCGCTCGACGCGGCCGACCTCCCGCAAAGCCGTGACCAGTTCGTTCTGCCTCGGATAGGAGGCAAGTTTGCGCAGGATCTGGCTTGGCGCGATGCTTCCGGCCGCGATGGTGGCAGCGATGCGCAGGATATCGGGCCAGTTGCGCTCGATCATGACCTGATTGATTTTTCCGCCGATCATGGCCCGCAGGTGGGCCGGGGCGGCCATGGGATTGAATGCATAGAGCCGTTTGGACGGCAGATCGCGAATGCGCGGAGCGAACCGATAGCCGAGAATGGCGCATGCGGCAAAGACGTGATCGGTGAAGCCGCCCGTATCAGCGAACTGCTCGCGGATATGGCGGCCGGCATCGTTCATAAGCAGGCCGTCGAGGATGTAAGGAGCTTCGCTCGCCGTCGCAGGGATCACCTGGGTCGCGAACGGCGCATATTGGTCGGAGACGTGGGTATAAGCCTTCAGGCCCGGGGTATTGCCGTATTTCGCGTTGACCAGGTTCATGGCCTCGCCTTGTTCCGTGGCGGAGAAGAACTGGCCGTCGCTCGAGGCCGAGCTGCCCATGCCCCAGAACTGGGCCATTGGTAGCACTGCTTGCGCCTCGACCACCATGGCCAGCGCCCGGTCGTAGGCTTCGCCCTCGACATGCCACCGTCCAATGCGGATCAGTTCCCAGAAGGTGTGTGTGTTCGTCGCGTCGGCCATCTTGCGTAGGCCGAGGTTGATCCCTTCCGCAAGGATGACGTTCATCAGCCCGATCCGGTCGGCGCAGGGCGCTCCAGTGCGCAGATGCGTGAACGCTTCGGTGAAGCCGGTCACTGCATCCACCTCCAGCAAGAGATCGGTGATGCGCGTGGGCGGGATCTGCTTGTAGAGATCGAGTACCAGATCTTCGGCGCCGGTCGGCACGGCGGCTTCGAGCTTCTCGATATGCAGAACGCCGTTTTCGATCGAACCGCCGGGAATCGTGCCCGTGCGTGCCGCACGGCCAAGCTCGCGCAACCGGATATCGAGACGAGCTTGGCGGTCCGCCAGCCATTCTTCCGGCCGCAATGGCACGGCGAGTCGACCGCTTTCCGCAACGGCTTGTGCCGGGACGAGTGCATGTTTCAGATCGCCATAGCGCCGGGATCTGGCCAGCCAGACATCCCCGGAGCGGAACGTATCGCGCAGATGGAACAGCACCGCGATCTCCCAGAGGCGGGTGTCGCCAATCGCCTGGGCACGAAGATGACGATGCCATTTCGAGCTAGGCCGAAGGAAGCCGATACGCGCGGCATCATTCACACCGGCGCGCAAGGCCGTCACCGCTTCCAGAAGCGGCAGCGCGACTGGCGCAGCCCGCAGATCGAGCAGGCGCAACATGCGAGGAGCGTACCGGCGGAAACGGTGATAGCCGTCGAGCACATGATTGAGCGGATCGTCCGCCATGGTGGCAGTCAGTCGTGTTGCCATTGCAACAAGAGTTTTGAAACCGTCCCAACCCGATCCACGCGCAATGACGTCGTCCAGCGGCTGGCCGTCGTCCTGTGCATCGACCAGGGCTCCGCCAATTTCGGCGAAGGATTTCAAGGTGTCGCGCACCACGTTCGCCTCGTCGGCGACCTTCGCCTGGCAAATGCGCTCCGATGCACGGTAGAGCCTGCCGACGATCCGGTCGTGGGTTTCGACCACGGCGTCGGCGAGCATCGCCTGCCATTCCGACGCGCAAACGGCCAGAATAGCAAGCCGTCTGTCTTGCGGAAGATCGCGCATGCCATCTGCATAGTACCGTTCGCCCTGCCTACGCAGACGTGTCACGCGATGAGCAGGAACACCGGCCAGCAGATCCTCGGAGAAATCGATACGTTGCAGGTATTCGAGCCGGTCGAGCAGCCGGTTAGCCGACAAAGAGTTCGACCCAGGCTCGAATTGGCGCAACCACACGAAGCGAGTCACCCGGTCGTCAGCCGTCTCCTCGAGCAATGACAGCAACTGCTCCCGGATGGACACGGACAGCCGGCTGGCGATCCTCGTCTCGATCCGCCGCTCAGCATCGACCAGGGCCTTGGCGCAAAGCCGCTCGATCGTCGATGTTGCAGGAAGAACCATGCGGGTGCGTCGGCACTCAGCCACGAAGCGGCGGGCTATATCCTCGTTCGACACCGCCATCTCGGCTTCCCGAAACAGCCAGTCCTTTAGTTCGCGTGAGCCACGTCCGGAGAAGGTACGGAATCCGTAGAGCGCCCGCAACTCGGCAAGATGTTCGTGCCGCGTCTCTTCGCGGGCGGCATACTCAACCAGATCGTCAGCACGCAGGCCAATTTGCGCCCCGATAAATTCAACGACTTCCGCCGGGATCAGTTCGCCCGGAGCCAACACCCGGCCGGGATAGCGAAGGACGCACAATTGCAGAGCGAAGCCGAACCTGTTGTGAGCGCGCCGACGCTGCTTGATATGGCCGAGGTCTTCATCGCTCAGCGTGTAGTGCCTCAACAAATCCGTCTGGGAGGTTGGCAGGCGCAGCAGCGCGTCCTTCTGTCTATCGGTGAGCGTGACGCGGCGCGGCATTCATGTTCCTTTTTCAAAAACTGATAATGTTCAAGACGCTTTGTTTATGAAGCTGGTTAAGATACATTTCTAGCGAACAAATCTTTCGTGGCCAGCGCGCCGCCTCAAACCAACGTTTAAGAAACATGATGATCGGATACGCACGCGTCTCAAAAGCCGATGGCTCGCAGTCCCTCGACCTACAGCACGACGACCTGCGCGCCGCCGGCGTCGAACAGGACAACATCTATGAGGATCGCGCCCCCGGCCGCCGCGATGATCGGCCCGGACTGGCCGCCTGCCTGAAATCCCTGCGCGACGGCGACGTGCTGGTGGTCTGGAAGCTAGA
>CALNAE010000122.1 GCA_937874315.1 uncultured Bifidobacterium sp.
AATCGCCGTTGCACGCGGAGTAACCGTGTTCCTCCGGCGGCTCGGATGCTGGGTGAGTCAGCTGGTGAACCCGCCGAACCCGCCGCTGCCGATCATGGCGGTGACGATGGCGACGATGGAATCCTCGGACATGGCCGGCGGCTCCTTGTGTGGTGCGTCGATGATCGCGAACACGAACTAGCATTGGCCGGGGGCGCGTGGTGCCGTCATGCATGGAGGCATCCCACGGCTCCTTGGACCGGACGTTGCAGACGAAAGAGATATGACATGGAACAGTTGCTCAAAGACCCGATGCCGGCGATCGTGGTCGTCGCCGGTTTTCTGATCTATGCGCTCAATGAGATCTCGAAGGCGAGCGATTTCGAGGAATTCACGCAGATGCGGGACGTCGTCGATGCCGCGAAGGTCGCGGTGTCGCTGGCCTCGGCCGCGGCGGTGGCCGCCACCAAGCTCGCCGGGGGGTCGGGGTGGTGGTTCTTTGGGCTGTACGTGGCCGCGTTCGTGATACTGGTGGCATTCTTGGTCTACGAGCGGTATCTGCGCAGTCGGCGCTCGAAGGCCGGCGCTGATCCCGTGCCTGATTCGGATCCTGATAAGGCTGATGATGTGTCGGTTTCTGCGGGCGCTGCGGCGGTGCTTGCTGCCCCGGTGGTGACGGTCTCCGTCACCACCGGGGCAAGTGAGTGATCGGCGACGGTCTTAGCGAGCCGGCGTCGTCATAGGTAGGGGTATTCGCGGTTGAAGTAGTAGGATACCCCGGCGACCATGTTCTTGGCGATGAGTGTGGTCTGCGGGCCTATGTAGTCGGCTATCGCCGGGTCGGTGGATGCGGTCGTGAAGTTGATGAACATCGTCTGCGGGGTCCCCGCCGGGGCATCGACGCAAACGTCGGGGGCTATGAATACCGGCCCGTAAAGTACGCGGCCCTTGAGCACGCCTATGGTCACGTTCCCGGAGCTGGTAGATTTCAAGTACCCGGTCACAGTGAAGTATCTAGGTCTCGGCGAGTTTACCATTTTAAAAGTGCCGGTGACGCCGTCGGAAAGGGTCGCGTTGAACGAACTCAGATTCGCGTTGGCTGAACCGGAGGCGAGGGCGGAGATGATTTTCGAGGCGAAAACCTTGACGCCAGTACCGTTCGGGTGTCCCGGGTTCGTGTTGTTGAAGCTTTTCGTGTCGTTGATTGCCCAGAACGCCGCTCCGTTGGCTATGGCGACCTGCGGGTGTGCGTTTCGGTTGATGCCGACGAGCCAGCCGAGGGTATTACCCCAGTCGTTGGCGTTCCAGGCGTGTTGCATGGGGATGCAGATCAGTTTCGCCTTGGGGAATGCCGACTCGAGGTCAGACATGGTCGCGTTGATGACGGTGTCGTCGGGCGCAGCGTTTCGGTCGTTGATGCCGCCGAAGATGATCGCGTAGCGTACCGAGTCGCGGTCGAGTCGCGTGTTGGCGACCGCGTTCGCGATTTGCGCGCGGAACGTGGCGCCCGTCACGAACCCGCTGCCTCCTACCGCGTAGTTGTACAGTGTGCAGCCCATGGCCTTGCTCACGGTTTTCGGGATGAACGCGTTCTGCGAATTTGTCGGTTGGTTCGCGTCGCTCCACGAGTCCCCGAACCATGCCATGGTGCCGCCGAGCCACTGGTCGAGAGTGGCGCGTGTCGTGGAGGTCGTGTCCGTGAGCAGGCCTGTCACCGCGTCATCCTGCAGGGCCTTCGTGTTGGCGGCATAGGTCCGGGCCTCGTCGTGCAGCTGCTGCATGCTGGGGGTTACCTGTCCGATGGGCCCAGGGATGGCGACGGTGCGTTTGTCGATGATCTGATCCACGTTCATAGGTTGTCTCCTTGGTTGGTTATGCGAGGTGCCAGTGGCCGGAGCCGAGCAGCTCCGCGGCACCGTCCTTCAATGCGGTCATGCGCCATTCGCCCGCCGTGCGGCCGGCCCAGACGAGATCCGTGAACGCGTCGGGCGGGATGTACACGGCGGCCATGCCGTCCACGCCGTGCGCGTCGCAGGACCGCGAATACACGGGCGACGAGCCGCCCGGCAGATAGATCTCGAACATGCACGCTTAATCCGTGAGGTCCACGGGCTGGAACCCGCCGCCCGCGTCCCGCTCCCGTACATTCGTGTACCACCAGTGGTACATCACCGTACCAGCAGAGCCATCACATGTTCCATTCGCAGGCCGTCACTCAACCCATCCGTCGCTTCGCGACGACATCACATCGCCACCACGTCGGTAGTTAACACAGTGCTGTCCTCGTTCGATAGATACCGAGAGCGCCATCGATATCACCATAGGTCAGCGAACCAGCTGACCGTAGGCCGTAACCACTCACCCCGTATTCGCTCACGGACAGGCCAACCACGCCTGCCACGAGATGATCGTAACTGTACCCTGAAACCACATAACGCTCACGCCAGCCAGGCCCCACACTGATGCCAGTGTGTGTCCGACTGACGCCCCACAGGTAAGCCCCGCCTACGGTGTCTCTACATGCCGTCTCACTCGTTCGTCGGCATTCCGATCCACCTTCGCGGCACCCGTGGGAACCATTCTCGCGGCCACAGTCGTAGCCTAAAAAAGTGACACACCCTCGTCGACATACGTCGACTACAAGACTGTCATCTGCGGCTCGCCACAGCTGCCAGCCAACCCGGTCACAGACCGGCCACCACCATCAAATTCACACCGTGGCAGGACTCACGTCGCCCCTTGTTCGCTCGCTCACCGGGACGACTTCCAGCACGCGTTTTCGACTCGTCGAAACCGGTGCCCGCCGGGCAAACCAGCCCGTAAATGCCACGACATAGCCCCAGAATGCAGGCTTTCAACAGCGTGTCACTTCGTGACAACGACTGTTGAAAACCAGGTGTGCATTCTGTTGCTATCACAACGATTTCCGACGCAATTTCAACAATGTTGAAATTCAGCAACACATTTCACATCGGAACTATCCCCTACTTCAACAAGCCGGAGGCCTTGCCGCAGTAGGACGTTCTCGATATCATTGCCACTTCCAGCGGCCCGGATGTTCCCGCACCCAAAAGGGCACAGGGAATGGGGTTGCGTCGGCGTCGGCGTGGCTCCTCACGCCGGGAGG
>CALNAE010000123.1 GCA_937874315.1 uncultured Bifidobacterium sp.
CAATACGCCGGTAGCCAGATATGATGCACAGGCTGGACTCTGTATTCTTTAGGATCGTTGTATTCCCGACGTAGACGCCTGCATGAGGCGCCTTGCATGAAGCATCATGATGTTTGTGCTGTCTACGCTTCATATACCAGTTGCATCGCGTGGCACATGCAGCAATGCGCCATTTTACGCAAACGGTGTCATTGCAAGGTTTGGTGCATGTTTGGAGATCTCGGTTCTGATGATGCGGATTGCCCCAATTGCTGAGAACGCTTGGAAAATGGAACGAGAATCTTGTGGACAATACGGAACGGTTCTTTCCTGGACTGCAGTAGTACTGGAATGGAGCCATGTCTATCTACTCGCCCTTGGAGACGGTGAACAAGTATATTGACATCGTTTGCAAATCGCCTGCAGTTGAGCGATAATGGTGCTAGCCAGATCAGGTCCATAACTTGGGCCTCGTCACCCAAGGCGCATGGTTCTGGCAGGAAGAGAAAGGTTCAAAGTTGAATCGTACAGTGAAGTCGGCTATTGCGATGACGGCGGTTGCGGCGATGTCTCTTGGCGCGCTTGCGGCCTGCGGCAGTTCAAGTTCGTCCTCCGAAGCTGCAGGAAAAGTGTATTATCTGAACTTCAAGCCCGAGGTCGCCAGTGAATGGAAGAAGTTGGCGGCGGACTATACCAAGCAGACCAAAGTAAAGGTCACGGTCCAGACGGCGGCATCGGATACCTATGATCAGCAGCTGAAGAGCGAAATGGCGAAGACGAATGCGCCAACGCTGTTCCAGGTGAACGGTCCGGTCGGATATGCGAACTGGAAGGACTACACCGCAGATCTTTCAAACACCGATATCTATAACGAATTGCAGAACAAGAATGTCGCGCTCAAGGACGGCAGCAAGGTAGTCAGCGTCCCCTATGTGATGGAAACGTACGGCATCATCTACAACAAAGATCTGCTCAACAAGTATGTGAAACTGTCCGGCGCAAAGGTCGCCTCGATCGATCAGATCAATTCCTTCGACAAGCTTAAGGCCGTCGCCGACGATATTCAGGCCCGGAAGACGGAATTGGGCGTCAAAGGTGCATTCACTTCGGCAGGGTTCGATTCGAGCTCCGATTGGCGCTTCAAGACGCATCTTGCGAATCTTCCGCTCTATTACGAGCTGAAGAAAGACAACATCACCAAGCAGCCTGCGACCGTGAAGGGCACCTATCTTTCCGAGTACAAGAACGTTTTCGATATGTATCTGACCGATTCCACGACGAACAGGACTTTGTTGAGTTCGAAAACCGGTGACGATGCAACCTCCGAGTTTGCCCTTGGACAGGCGGTTTTCTATCAGAACGGCACTTGGGCATGGAGCGACCTGCAGAAGGCCGGGATGAAATCTTCATCCATCGGCATGATGCCCATCTATTTCGGCGTCAACGATACGAGCGAGGGGCTGGCCACCGGCTCCGAGAATTACTGGTGCATTAACTCCAAGGCATCCGAAGCCGATCAGAAGGCCACGGCGGCATTCTTGAAGTGGGTTATTACGTCGAAGACTGGTAAGGATATGCTGAGCCAGACGATGGGCTTCACCACCCCGTTCAAGACCTTCAGCGATGAAACCAGCGCCAATCCGTTGACCGAGGCGGCTGTCGCCGATCAGAAATCCGGGAAAACGCAGGTGAGCTGGAACTTCACATTGATGCCATCGGAGCAATGGAAGAATAACCTGGGCAATGCGCTTCTCGAATATGCACAGGGAACCGGCAAGTGGGATGGCGTCAAGACCGCATTTGTGAACGGATGGGCCACCGAATACAAGGCTGCCCATGAATCAGACTGAAACGATCTCCATCGCTGATCCGCGACGGTAGAAACGGTTCGGTGTTCTCCTCTCAGGGGGCGGCTGGGGCGGCTCTTACAAGTCGCTGTTCCCAGCCGCCCTCCTGTATTGAGGAGTCTCGCGACGTGGGGTCATCCGGGTATTTGAGCAGAACGACACAGTGATCAACGCCTCGGTGACTCAGCGGCTTAGGAACTATAGAAGCCGGTCGCTAATGTTGTCTACCGGCCATGGCAGAGGCAAATCGTGCGGTTGTTGCTCTCAACACGAGCTCGGCTGGAATAACCTGGAACGGATGGGCACCCGGCCGCTTTCCGTGGATCAGGTCGAGGGTCATCAATGCCGCGTGATGGGCGAGGTCCAAGGGGCGTTGACGGATAGTGGTGAGACCGACATCTTGCGCATAGAGGCCATCATCGTAACCGATAAGCGATAATGCTGAAGGCACTTGATACCCGGATTGCGTGAGTCTGAATAATAACGGCACCGCAATGGCATCTTCCTGACAGGCTACTGCCGATGGGAACTCGGCCAGAGCGGAGAGCTTCGAAACTATTCGGGAGATACCATCCGCGGTGCCGTCAGTGGTAATCGTCAGTGGTGAGACGCCATTGTCGGCGCAGCACTTCATAAAGGACTCATATCTACGTTGGACGCTGAAATGCAGTGACACCGCACGCGAGGTCCGCAGATATACCAAGTTACGGTGGCCAAGGTTGAGCAGATGGCGGGCGGCGAGAATCGAACCCTGATCGTCGTCGATATTCACGGCCGCCGTAAATCCGGTTTCCTCGGGTGAATCGCAGTTGATACCGACAATCGGCACTCCGATGTTCAGGAGTTTGGCCACTTCTTTCTGATCGATGCCGAGCGAAATGACGATTACGGCGTCCGCGTTTCTGCGGACGGGAAGCGTCTCGAAAAACTCCCTTCGCTCATTGATACTCGAAATCTGGAATATCAGGAGGTCATATCCCTGCGGGTGGAATATCTGGTTTAGACCCTCCACGACGGATGCGCTGAACCACAGACGCAGGTCGCCACTCATCAGCAGAGCGATTCTCATGGAGCGTCCGGATTTGAGCATGGCTGCGGAACGAGAGATGGAAAAGTCGAGTTCCTTGGCAATGCCGAGTACCTTTTCGCGTGTACTTGGTGCCACCGCAGAAGGTCTGGTGAAGGAGCGGGAAACCGTGGAGACGGAAACGTTTGCCGCTCTGGCCACGTCACTAATGCTAGCTTCCACGGAAACTCCTTCATTGGAGAACAACGTAAATGCTGAAAACTACAACGTTTGCAGAATCCATTGCAGAACTCGGGATACCCCTGGTTTGCTTCTTATTCCGATACTAGCTCACAGATCGTAGATGGGAAGTCATAGCGAAAAATTGCCGGAAAATGACAACGTTTGATTTTCCATCCTGAGGTGATACTCTGACATATAGATCTTAGATATGATGGTCTGAGTATGTTGTGGCTGAGTACCGAGATCGCTGTCAAATCCGGCTCGAAGGTGAGGAAGTGAGTGGCGTCATGATCTCCATGGCAGGTAAATCAGTTCGCCGTTGGTGGGCATTGTTCACATTGCCCGTCTTCGCCGCGTTCATCATTGGTTTTCTCGTTCCCTTTGTTATGGGAATCTATTTAAGTTTCTGCAAATTCAGCACGGTCACCGACGCGAAGTTCGCTGGATTGCGAAACTACAGGCATGTGTTCTCGGATCCAGATTTCGTCCACGCACTGTGGTTTACCGTGGCATTCACCATCATCACCACGTTGATCATCAACGTGGTTGCGTTTGCTATCGCGTCTATGCTCACGAAAGCGATCCGCGGATCGACGATTTTCCGTTCGGTGTTCTTCATGCCGAACCTCATAGGCGGCATTATTCTGGGATACGTGTGGATGCTGCTGCTCAACGGTCTCCTTGCACATTGGGGTAAGTCCATCACATTCTCGGGTACCTATGGGTTCTGGGGGATGGTGGCACTGGTTTCGTGGCAGCAGATCGGATACATGATGATCATCTATATCGCCGGACTGCAGAGTCTTCCCACCGATGTGCTTGAGGCTGCCGCAGTCGATGGTGCCAGCGCAAGTCAGACGCTGTTTCGGGTGACCATTCCGCTGATGATGCCTACTATCACCGTGTGTACCTTCTTAACGGTGACCAACGGGTTCAAACTCTTTGATCAGAACCTTGCGCTTACCGGCGGCGCCCCTTCGTATCAGTCGGAACTCCTGGCTCTCAACATTTTCCGTACTTTCTATGGCCGAGTCGGGTTTGAAGGTGTGGGCCAGGCAAAGGCGGTGGTCTTCTTCGTCATCGTGGCGGTGATTGCTTTGATCCAGAATAGGTTGACCACAAGCAAGGAGGTGTCGGCATGAGTGAGAAAATGAAGCATTCCGGACTGTGGACGCTGTTCTTCACGGTGGTTTCCCTCGCATGGGTGTTCCCGATTGTTTTGGTGGTCGTCAACTCCTTCAAGAAAAAGGTGTATATATCGGCGAATCCTTTCTCCTTGCCGACAAAAGATACTTGGGCGGGGCTGGCGAACTATGCGCGCGGCGTTAAACTCACGGGCTTCTTCTCGAGTTTCCTGTGGTCGTTGGTTATCACCGTCGGCTCCGTGCTGCTTATTTTGCTGTGCACGGCAATGTGTGCGTGGTGGATCGTCCGGGTCAATAACTGGGTTGCAAGATTGCTGTATGTGCTGTTCCTATTCAGCATGATCGTGCCGTTCCAGATGGTGATGTTCACGCTCTCGAAGCTCTCCGACATGTTGTCGCTGAACACGCCTTGGGGATTGTGGATTATCTATCTTGGGTTCGGGGCGGGGCTCGCCGTATTCATCTTCACCGGTGTCGTCAAGGGAATTCCGCAGGAACTCGAGGAGTCCGCGATGATCGATGGCGCGAGCGTTCCGAGGATCTTCTTCCAAATCGTCGTGCCCATCATGCGCCCTTCTATCATCTCGGTCGCGATTCTGCAGACCATGTGGATTTGGAACGATTATCTGTTGCCATATCTCACCTTGGATCTCGGCAAATACAAGACCATCCCAATCGCGGTGCAATACCTCAAAGGTGGCTATGGTTCGGTCGACATCGGAGCCATGATGGGCTGCCTGGTGCTGGCCATCATCCCAATCATCGTGTTCTATCTGTTGTGCCAGAAATACATCATCAAGGGCGTGATGACGGGGGCGGTCAAGGGCTGATGTCGTGGTTGTCCCATGATTCGGCCTTTATGCGTGGCCTGGGGAATGTGACCGACGCAGTATGGATCACCATACTTATGGCGTGCACAAGTCTCCCCATCCTCACGCTAGGGGCGGCGGCTACGGCCGGTCATGATGCGATTCGTTGTTCGTTAAGTGGTGAGGGGAATGTCACTCCGCGGTATTTCGCGTCATTCCGTCGGAATTTCGTTCAGTCCACGCTGCTGTGGCTGCTGTTCTGCCCGGTGGGCGTGTTGCTGGCTTGGCTGTGGATCGCCACGCGTTCCACGCCATTGCTGGTCGTCAAAATTGCAGCCACTGTGATCTGGATCATTGGATTTGAATGGGTGTGGGCATTCCAGGCGCGGTTCGATAATGCCGTACCTCATACACTTGGTAATGCGTATGTCGTGGGAATGGCTCATATGGGTGCCACGCTTGCCATGATGGCAATCGATGCCGTATACGTGGCGTTGTGCATTGGGTCATGGATGTACGTGCCCCAGGGACTATTCCCATTGGCGGTATTCGGCTATGGCTTGCTGATCATGCTCCATACGCCGATTATTGAACGGGTGTTCGCGCCGTTTGTGCATGGTGTTGTATAACGGGTGCACCGCTTAACCGGC
>CALNAE010000124.1 GCA_937874315.1 uncultured Bifidobacterium sp.
TATAACAACATCACCTGGTCGGGGAATTTCAATGAATACGCATTCCTCACCAGATTGCGGGCGGAACAGCTGCGTGACGTGGGACCAGCGCTTTCTGCCCATTCCGCCTTCCTGATTGCGCAGGGCATCGAGACGCTTCCGCTGAGGGTGCAGCGTCAAGTTGAGAACACCAGGGAGATAGCGCAATGGCTGGAAACCAACAAGCATGTGGAATCGGTCCACTGGGCCGGTCTGCCGTCGCACCCGGAACATGATCGGGCCCTGCATTACTTCCGCAACGGTGACTCCGGATCCGTATTCGCCTTCACCATCAAGGGAGGAAGGGCTGCCGGCGCGAGATTCATCGATGCGTTGAATCTGGTCAGTCATGTGGCCAACATCGGCGATGTCAAGACATTGGCCATTCACCCCGCCTCCACGACCCACGGACAGTTGACCGATGAGCAGCTGCGTGATGCCGGAATCGGCGAAGGGACAATTCGCCTCAGCATCGGCATCGAAAGCGTCGGAGATCTTATTGCGGATATCGGCCAGGCGTTGGACGCCAGCGAATATGGGGATGACAACACCTCACGATCTTCAACGGAGGAGGAATAATATGGCTGATGCAGAGTCTGTTCGACTACCACAGGCACAGCGAACCATCACGTTGGGGCAGCATGGGCAGCTATCGGACGACGCCTGTTCCGTCCCCGTGGCGGCAGGGGAACGTCGATGGCGAGGACCGGATGCGTTAGAGCGCCGGGCGATTCTTGAGCACTCGAGGTCCGTGGCGATTGTCGGGGCGTCCTCGAACCCTGCGCGGGCAAGTTATTTCGTGGCAACGTATCTATTGCAGAGCACTGATTTTACAGTGTATTTCGTCAATCCACGAGAGCGGAGCATTCTTGGGCATCCGGTATATCCGGACCTCGCATCGCTGCCTGAGGTCCCGGATATAGTCGACGTGTTTCGACGGGCCTCAGCGCTGAAAGGCATTGCTGACGAGGCGGCGCGCATATCCGCACCGGTACTGTGGATACAGCTGGGAATCTGGGATGATGATGCCGCCGAATATGCGCAGTCACTGGGGTTGCAAGTCGTTATGGATCGTTGCATCAAAATCGAGCATGCTCGGTTCCATCGCGGCCTGCACCTTTTTGGATTCAACACAGGCGTCATTACCTCAAGGAAGGCGCGGTAGCCCTAAGTAGGGCGCGATAACGCACCATAACAGACACCTATATCAATCGGCTTGTCACCACATCCGCAGATTCGTAGAGTGAGAGAACATTCGACCCCTGACGGGAGAAGCTCAGCATCAGGACGCATCAACAAACATGCCAGGGGCGCTTGGTGTCGTACGGGGTTTGACTGCAGAAAGAGAGAACAATCATGACTGACTCATCCACAACTCAACCTGGCCAAGGGCATCCCGGCCGGATTGCAGCGCTGGTTATCGCGGCGATCGTCGCCGTGGCACTTGTTGTCGGGATTGCGTGGATTGTGAAGAATCGTAATACGACGGGATCTGCGCGTGCAGATAGTCCGGTCATTGCGGTTTCTGCCAGGACAACGGATTCTGATTATTACATTCAGTGGCTTGATGGAGTGAAGAAAGAGGCGGCTCGGGTCGGTGCCACGCTGAAGATATATGACGCCAACGGCAATGACAGTCAGCAGATATTGGATATCCAATCCGCTACTGCGCTTAAACCTGCCGCGATCCTCATCGATCACGGGCTGGAGGGGATTAATCCGAACGTGGACAAGGCGTTGGATGCCGGTATACCCGTAGTCGGATTTGACTCTGTGATTAAGGACAAACGCGCCATCGCGGTGTCGCAATCCGATACGAAACTGGCCGAGCTCGCCACTGGCCGATTGGTCAAAGACACCGGAGGCAAGGCCAAGGTCATCTATGCCTATGTGGCGGGATTCGCGCCGTTGGACGCGCGCAACAAGGTATGGGAGAAGGTCAAGAAGGAACACGTTGGGCTCCAGCAGGTTGCCCAGGTTGGCGTCGTGAACGATTCCACTGCACAGCAGACCGCAGAGCAGGTGAAAGCTTCACTTCAGGCCAATCCCGACGTCTCGGTTGTCTTTGCCCCCTATGACGAATTCGCGAAAGGCGCCACTCAGGCGGTTGAAGAGCTGGGGCTGGCCAGCAAGGTTAAGGTTTACGGCGTGGATATCTCTGATGCGGACATTGCGGTTCTTGGTAAAGCCCACAGCCCCTGGATCCTCACGGCGACGACTGACCCGTCCAACGTCGGTGCAGTGGCGATTCGCACCGCGTACCGAGCTGCACAGAAGAAGCAGACCGCTACCGAGGTCCTGGTGCCGCCCGCATTGGTGACGGCCGACGAAATACGCAGCAATAACATCACCAGCGTCTCACAGTTGGTGAAGTTCTTCCCTGGTCTTGTCACGAGCAACATCTCTCCCGTCGCATCCAAGTGAGGACGGCTTCGAATTCGTATGTTGACTGAGACAACAGAGGTGCGGCACGCACGCGAGACGCACGATGACGACGGCGGTACCGCATCCATCAAGAGTCGTGAAGACGGTGAGGTGCTCCGGGTCAGCGGCATCGTCAAACGCTTCGGTGCGACAATGGCCTTGCGGGGAGTCGATTTCACGCTTCGCAGCGGAGAGATCCTTGCCTTGGTCGGTGCCAACGGTGCGGGCAAGTCGACTTTGACCTCGATTCTTTCCGGGGCTATCGAGCCGACGGAGGGAAGAATCGAGATCGAGGGGCGTCCAGTACATTTCAAGTCCATTCTCGATGCGTCCCGCGCCGGCATTGAGACCATCGTACAGTCATTCGACGAGGCGCTCTTGGGAACGCAGACCGTTGCCGAGAACCTGGCGTTCCCCGCTTTGGTGCAGCATCGATTAGGAGCTTTTCCAAGTGAGAAGGCGTTGATCGACAGTGCCAAGACGGTGGCACAGGGGCTGATAGACGTCCCGCTCGACCGCAGACTCGATACGCTTGACGCATCTCAACGGCAATGGGTTCTCATTACGCGTGCGCTAGCCACGCATCCGAGAATACTGATTTTGGATGAACCGACGGCGTCTCTGGACATTGGGGAAAGCAAACGTCTCCATAGCCGAATTCAGGAGTTGGCGCGAACGGGGACGGCCGTAATCTACATCTCTCACCATATGCGGGAGGTGAGTGGTTTGTGTGATCGGGCCATCGTATTGCGGGACGGGACTAAGGACGGGGAGTTTTCCGCGCCTTTGGACATTGCGCAGATGGTTCGTGCGATGC
>CALNAE010000125.1 GCA_937874315.1 uncultured Bifidobacterium sp.
TCCTCGCTCATCACCACATCCTTGGCACGTTCCACGGCTATGGTGAGCAGGTTGGAGTCGAAGGAGATGAATCCATCGGTGACCTCGAAGGCATGCCGCTTATCCTCGGCATCCCTGACCACGACCCGTCCGGCGTCGATCAACGTCAACAACGGCTCGTGGTCGGGTAAAATGCCCATGGCGCCATCGGCGGCCGGGATGGTCGCCGATTTCGCCTTGCCCGACCACACTGGATGGTCCGCGGCGACGAGGTTCACTTGCAGCAATGTCCCGTCAGTCATCACTCACCATATTCCTTCTGCATGTCATGCCACTTATGCTCAAGGTCGTCGATGCCGCCGATGCCGGTGAACGCCTGCTCCGGAACGTTGTCGTACACGCCGTCGCAGATACGCGTGAAGGCCTCGATGGTCTCGTCTGCCGGGACATACGAACCTTCACGGCCGGTGAACTTCTGCGCTACATAGAAGTTCTGGCCGAGGAACTGCTCGATCTTGCGGGCACGGTTGACGATGGTCTTGTCCTCTTCGCCGAGCTCGTCGATGCCGATCAGGGCGATGATGTCCTGCAGCTCCTTGTTACGCTGCAGAATCGCCTTGACGCGGTTGGCGCAGTCGTAATGGGCCTGACCCACGTAGCGCGGATCGAGGATTCGCGATGTCGAGGCCAACGGATCGACGGCCGGGTAGATGCCCTTGGACGCGATGTCACGGGACAGCTCCGTGGTGGCGTCCAAATGCGCGAAGGTCGTGGCCGGGGCCGGATCGGTGTAATCGTCGGCAGGAACGTAGATGGCCTGCAACGAGGTGATGGAGTGGCCACGCGTCGAGGTGATGCGCTCCTGAAGGGCGCCCATCTCATCGGCGAGGTTCGGCTGGTATCCCACGGCGGAAGGCATACGGCCCAGCAACGTGGAGACCTCGGAGCCAGCCTGTGTGAACCGGAAGATGTTGTCGATGAAGAGCAGCACATCCTGGTTCTGCACATCCCGGAAGTATTCCGCCATCGTCAAAGCGGTCAGCGGCACGCGCAGACGAGTTCCTGGCGGCTCGTCCATCTGGCCGAAGACCAGTGCGGTCTTCTCCAGCACGCCGGCCTCTTCCATTTCACCGATCAGGTCGTTGCCCTCACGGGTACGCTCGCCGACACCGGCGAACACGGACACGCCGCCGTGGTTCTGCGCGACGCGCTGAATCATCTCCTGGATCAGCACCGTCTTGCCGACGCCCGCGCCACCGAACAGACCGATCTTGCCGCCTTCTACATATGGCGTCAACAGATCGATGACCTTGATGCCGGTCTCGAACATCTGCGTCTTGGACTCAAGCTGGTCGAATGCCGGAGGATTGCGGTGAATCGGCCAACGCTCCTTGACGGTGATGGTCTCACCGTCCTTCTTGTTCAGGATGTGCCCGGAGACGTCGAAGACGTGTCCCTTGGTGACGTCGCCGACCGGGACCTCGATGGGGCCGCCGGTATCGGTGACGCTCGCGCCGCGGACCAGGCCGTCCGTCGGCTTCAAAGCGACCGCACGAACCGTGGAGTCACCAAGATGCTGCTCTACCTCCAACGGGACCTCATGCAGGGTCTCGCCCTCGGTATTGCCGACGTTGGTGATCTTGACGGTCAACGCGTTATAGATATCGGGCAGGTGGCCCACCGGGAATTCGACATCGATGACGGAACCCTGCACGCGTGTGATGCGTCCGGTGTTCGCCTCGCTATCCGTCTTCTCGGGAGCCGCTGTGGTCTGATCATCAGCCATATGCGTTCCTACTCTTCCTCTTTGTTCAGCGCATCAGCGCTGCCGATAATCTCGGTAAGTTCCTGAGTGATGGCGGCCTGACGAGAAGCGTTGAGCTTACGGGTCAAATCGTCGATCAGATTGTTAGCATTGTCGGTGGCGGTGTGCATGGCGTTCTGCCGACTGGCGGTCTCCGAAGCGGCTGCGGTCAACAGACATTCGTGAATACGCGACTGGACGTACTTCGGCAGCACCGCATCAAGCACCTCGTCGACGCTAGGCTCGAAAGCGTAGAGCGGGACGACCTGATTGGGGTCAGAGGAGGCATCGATCCCCTCCTGAGGAACCTCGCCGTCGCCGCCCATCGGAGTCTGACGGACCAGCTCAATGGGCAGCATCCGCAACACTCGTTGCTTCTGCACCACCATGTTGATGAACTCGGTGAATACGATGTACAACTCGCATACGCCGCCGTCCTTCGCGGCCTTCATGTACGCGCCTAGCAGCGTCTTGGAGATCTCCTCGGCCACTTCCACGCCAGGATGGTCACTGTCGCCCTCCCAAGTACCGGCGACGTTCAGTCCCCGGTACTTGTAAAAGGACACGCCACGCCGACCGTAGACGTACAGCTCGGGCCGTTTGCCTTCCGATTCGAGTCGACCGATCAACGATTCGGTCTCCCGGATAATCGAAGAGGTATAGGCCCCGGCCATGCCACGGTCTGCGGTCAATGCCAATACCGCGACACGCGCGTTCTTGGGGTCTTTCGTCTTGATGATCGGGTGGTCGATATCGCTATGGGCCGCCAATGCCTGCACAGCATCGAAAATCGCATCCGCATACGGCTTCGCGTTCAGCGCGACATTGCGCGCCTTCGCGATATGTGAGGACGCGATCATCTCCTGCGCGTTGAAGATTTTGCCCAACGACGTCGTGGAGTTGATGCGTGATTTCAATGCAAGTTGGGAGGCCATCGACTACTTCTTTCCTCCGGCGACGATCTTCTCCTGCTCGACTTCGGTGGGGCGAACCACGGCAGGCTTCTTCTCCACCAAAGGCTTGCCGGACTTGGTGACGAACGTCACACGGAAGTCTTCGACCGCCTTGTCAAGAGCCGCCTCGGTATCGGAGGTGAAATCTTCGGTATCGTGGATGGTCTTGAGAATGTCGGTGTTGTGATCGAGGTAGTCCAGCAGCGCCTTCTCGAAGGGCAACACGTCGCCAAGCTCGAGATCGTCGAGCTTGCCATGCGTGCCGGTCCAGACCGACACCACTTCTTGTTCCATGGAATACGGCGAGAACTGCGGCTGCTTGAGCAGCTCGGTCAGACGAGCGCCTCGGGTCAGCTGCGCCTTGGACGCCGCATCCAGATCGGAGGCGAACATCGCGAAGGATTCCAGCGAACGGTACTGCGCCAGCGAGATCTTCAACGTGCCGGAAACCTTCTTCAGGGCCTTCGTCTGCGCGGCGCCGCCTACACGGGACACCGAGATGCCGACGTCGACTGCAGGACGTTGGTTGGCGTTGAACAGATCGGACTGCAGGAAGATCTGTCCATCGGTGATGGAAATGACGTTGGTCGGAATGTACGCGGAGACGTCATTCGCCTTGGTCTCGATGATCGGCAGCCCGGTCATCGATCCGCCGCCCAGCTCATCGGAAAGCTTGGCGCAACGTTCCAGCAGACGCGAGTGCAGATAGAACACGTCGCCGGGATAGGCCTCGCGCCCCGGCGGGCGACGCAGCAACAGCG
>CALNAE010000126.1 GCA_937874315.1 uncultured Bifidobacterium sp.
CGGTGGCAGAACGGCATGGGATTGCAGTTCCCGTTGTTCACGGACGGCGTGGGGCACACGACGGGACCGATGTTCTTCGGACGTTTCACCGGGGCGAGCTCGAGTACGGCGGTGGTGCCGTGCGGCGGGTCGAGCCCCACATGGCCGGTAGCGGTCATGCGCATACATGACGAGTGCTCCCATGTGCTCCTCACGTTGGGTGATGGGGTGGTGCGATTCGACTATCCGATGCACGTGGGCGACGTGCTGGTTTTGGATTGGATGTCCGGTTCCGCGACTCTCAACGGGTCGGATCGGAGCGTGAACCTAACGTTGTCCGGTTTCAATCCGGTGGAATCGGATTCCACCGTCACCATCCAAAGCGACGGTTATGTCGAGTGTCTTTTCGAATATGCGGATCAGTGGGATGGAGAGGGATTATGAGCAGTCACGCGGGATTGTTCGTGCAGTCGACGAGCGACGGCACGAAGGGATTGATGCCGATCGACGGAAGGCTGATACTGGGCGCGGTGCATGGCACGACGCTCGGCGTGTACTCCGGCGGCGGCATCACGTTGAGCGCGTCGGACATGACCGCGACCATAGCCGCGGGAGTGTGGCGCATACCGGACCCGAGCAACAGCGGCGCGGTGTTCCAAAGCGTCACCGACCAGTACGGTTTCACGATTCAGACCGCGCCATCCACCGGATCGCGCGTGGATCTGATCGAGATCAAGCAGGACGATCCCGGCAACGGGGATTCGGACCCGTACGCGGTCATCAACTATGTGGTCGGCACGGGCTCCACAGCGCCGTCCGTGGATGCGGGCTGTCAGGCGTTGTACACGATCACCGTGTCGAGCACCAGCACCGTCGCGAGCAAATGCGTCGTGAGCACGCTCGTGGCCGACGCGCAGGAACGCAGCCAACGCCTGTTCACGTACGATTCTCCGTGGACGGGAGCGTATACGGGCAACGACGGCTACAAATGGCATGACGTCAACGGCGTGACCTTCAACCTGAGCCGCGCGGCGAACGTGTTGGTCACCATGGGCGTGCGCGGGTCCGGTGCGGGGCAGGGCGGCATGTTCCTGGATATCGACAATGCGGCGCAGGAGGTGTTCCTCGCCAGCCCGCAGAACAACGGCATCAGCAACGCGTTCTCGACCGCCACGTTGCAGCTGGCGGCCGGAACGCATACGGTCGACGTGTACAACGCGCATTGGGGTGCGTTCACCGCCGTGACCGGCGTCATCACCGTCAACGGCACCGCGTTGAGTCGTTTCGCCCACATCGACCTGCTGAGCTGACCATGTGGCGTTTTTACAGCATCGACACGGTGAGCCAGCAGCGGCTCGGCTCTCTCGACGGCATCCTGCAATCATGGCAGAAGACGTTGAACGGCACCGCGTCGGCGGAACTCGACATCCACCCCGACGCGGACGGGCTCAACCCCGACACGAAGGATGACATTCGGCGCATGACCGACCCTGTGAAGCGCAGTCTGCTGGTCTGCTGGGATGACGTGCCGTGGATATGCGGCCCGATATGGAGTCGCGAATGGGACGAGTCCACCGGCACGCCAAGCCTGAAGATCACGGTCAGCGGCGTCGAAAGCCTCTGGGACAAGAAGAAGGTGTTGAACTACGAGGCCGGGTCCACCACGCTGCGCAATTGGTTCGAGGTCCTGCAATCCACCACCACCCCGGACACGGTGAAAACCGCGATGACCGGGTCGGCGGTCAGCCTGTCCGGCGTGAGCCTCGGACGGCTGATCAGCGCGGTCATACGCGCGTCGCTCGACCCGAAATTGGACGGCAATCCGCCGGACGGGGCGATCAGCTACCCCGATCTGTCGACGGACACGGACGCGAGCGCGTCGATCACCGCGAACTATTGGGATCTGACCGACCTGTCGAGCGCGATCAGCACCATACAAGGCCAGTCCGACGCACCCGACATGACGATCACACCGATATGGGATGGGGAGAACCGTCAGGGGATCATCTACCGCATCGACATCGGACGCGACTCGTTGCCCGGAATCAACTCGGATATACTCGGCCTGAATGCGACGTACGGGCTGCCCGACAGCCCGATCATCGGGTTCACGGACACGGAGGACGGCACCACCGTGTCCACGCAACGCTGGTCGAAGGGATCGGGGTCGGACAGCAGCATGATCATGGCCGCCGCCAGCAGCCGGGCGGATCCGACCATGCCGTTGATCGCGGGGGAGACGGACTACACGAGCATATCCGACTCGGCGAGCCTGTCCGCCCTCGTCAAAGGCGATCTCGCCTCGCATCTGACACCCACACGCACGCTGAGCGTGATCGTCGACGGCAGCGCAATGCAGACCGCGTTCGGCGCGATCCCGCTGGGCAGCATCGCCCGAATCAGATTCAACGGCCACCCGTGGGAGCCGGACGGCGTCATCGAGGGCAGGGTCACGTCCATGAGCAACACGGATATCACGGGCGGCCCCATCTACAAGCTTGATCTCACATTGGAGGATTGATGGCATACCAGCCAAGCAACACGCCGGG
>CALNAE010000127.1 GCA_937874315.1 uncultured Bifidobacterium sp.
CGTATCGGGTTCCGTATCCGAAAGCATCTCCAACAACTCCACGTCGCCACGTTCCTCGCGCTGTGATTGAGCGACCACATCGATATGCAGATCATCGAATGCCGGCTCCGACTGCTCCCACAGATGCGAAGGCTCGGGCGGATCGATGTCGGAATGCTCCCCGCACCCATGGTCCAAGGACACGACCCTGCCGTCGTCGGGCCCCCAGAGATTGGCGCAGACGCCGAACATGGTTCCCAGTTCCCCCTGGAGCGGAACAAAGAACCCGCAGTTGGCGCAGACTTTGCCGTCGGCGGTTCGCGTCGATAGCGACTTCGGCCCGTGTGGGCCCTCATACCAGCGCTTCGCCGTTTGGGAACGTCCCAACTCGCTCAAGACATGGCGGCGACTCAACGCGTATTCCTCGACGATCTCCTCGGTCTGCGTCCGTTCATCATCAGCACGGCTGGGCGCACCGGAGTCGCCCCGTGCGTCGGCGACCTGCGATTCGTCCGAGTCGCCTGAGACATCCGTAGCGGCGTCTTGCACGGCGTCCCGCGTAACCTCAGTGTCCTGCTGCGCAGTGGCACCCGTTGAGGCGTCGGTCGCCCGGAATCCATCCTCCAATCGGGCGTCCTCGGGATCGGTGCCGATGGAGTCGGTAACCGATAGATCCGAGGCCCGTAGACGGTCCTTCCAAGGCACCCACGTCGGAGGCCTGAGCGCCTGGTCGGTGGGAACCAACGAGGATTCGTCGACCGACCATAGGCCACGATCGACATCGTTGTACATCGTCACCGACCATTGCCAACCCTCATAGCCGCGTATCAGACAGGCAAAACGAAAATCGACGACATGATCGGGCATCTCGATGGCGTTGACGAAATCGCCTACCTGTCCGTCCTCATCGGCGACGTCAAGCGCGACCTGTCTGGCCAGCAACTGCGCGCTGGATCGTGACTGTTCCTGTGTTGGTTCCATTGCTCAGTCCTGCACGTCGAAATCGTCGGCGACGGCGCGAAGCAGCGTCGCCAGTTTCTTGCTTTCTCCCACGGCGGGATACCGGTGCCGTCTCAATCCGTTCCCGGCAGAGTCCAGAAGCTTGATGAGATCCTCCACAATCGCCGCCATGTCATCCGGCTTGGGACGACGCGCCTTGATGAGCGAAGGTGCCGCCGCCAACACACTGACGTTCATGGCCTGCGGTCCCTTACGGCCGTCGACCACGGAAAACTCGACCTTGGTGCCTTTGCGTATGGTCATCGCCGGATCGGCGAGCGCCGCCGAGGGCAGGAATACATCCTGACCGTCATCGTTCGTGATGAATCCGTATCCTTTATTCGCGTCGTACCAACGTACTCGTCCGCTGGGCATATCACACACCTCATCCATTCGCACACCGTGGCAGAACTCCGTCTGCCCTTGCAAAACCAACTCCCCAGTCTAGCGCATGCACGCTATCGGAGCATTCAGAACCAACAGTCGGACACGCGCAATCGTCTGGTCTGCACCCCGGCTGGAGTCCGGCAGACGATGACGGTCATACCCGCGATCCATATCATCAGCCGGCCACAGTCGACACTTGCCGACCCTGCTATCGGCGCGACCTCTTGGCACGCCGCTCGCCACCGGTGCGGGAACCGGGCGCCACGTTGACCGGCAAAGGCTCGACGGGCGCGACCGGCAGGATGACGGTCAGCGTCAGACCACCGCCCTGAGACGTCGAGGCGCAGATGAAACCACGGTGGGCCTTGACCACCGACTGCGCGATGGACATGCCCAGACCCGTGCCGCCTTTTTGCCGTGCGCGTGAGGGGTCCGCCGTATAGAACCGTTCGAAGATCTGCGACTGGGATTCCGGCGGTACTCCCGGACCATGGTCGACGAACCGAATCACCGCGTAGTTCATGCCCACGTGCATGGAACGCCCCACCTCGGCGGCCTCCAGGAAACGCAGCATCGACTGTTCGTTGGACGCCAGCCGCGCCAACGATTCCGGCCCTATGGATGCCGGAAGCAACCCCAGCGCCACTTCCACCGGCGAATCGGCAGGGGTGTAGCGATGGATATTCCCGACGATGTTGGTGACCACCTGACGCAGTCGTGAACCGTCGCCCGTCAAGGTGACGGTGGGCAGCGGACCGGGTTGGAAACGCAACGACGGGGCGAAGACACCGGAGGGACCGGAGATGCCGGCGTCCAGAAGTACGTCGCCGCGTCCGATAACACGTTCCGGATCCAAGGCGTGGAGATCGTCCGCGGCGTCCGCGAGCAACGAGCCGAGTGAAACCTGCTGGGTCATGTCGATGCCGCGCCCCTCGTCAAGCCGCGCCAAAGACAGCAGATCTTCGACAAGCACCGTCATCCGTGAACTGGACGCCTCGATATGCTCGATCGATTCATCCGCACGTTCCAACGCACCAGGAAGATTGCGCTGCATGGTGTAGAGCTCCGAATAACCATGGATCGTCGCCAGCGGGGTGCGCAATTCGTGACTCGCGTCGGAGACGAATTGCTTCATCTTCTCGGTGGTCTGCTGTTGCTCGCGGAAGCTGCCTTCGATACGGGTCAACATCGTGTTCAGCGATGCGGCCAGCGAACCGACCTCGGTGTTCTCCGGTGCAGAGGGCACACGTTGACTCAAATCGCCCGCCGCGATTTTGGCCGCGGTTTTCTCGATGCGCTTGAGCGGCGTCAGGGTATGCTGTATCAGCAGAGTCGCGATGGCGCCGCCCAGCAGAACGATTGCCAGCCCCACCATGGCGCAATAGCGTGTCAGCGTGTTGATGGTGTCTATCTGATCACTGAGCGACAGACCGATGTAGACCAGTCCCCTGCTCTGCGTGGTGCCGCTGTCGACCTTCTGCACCAGCTGAACCGCCAAAACCCTCCAAGGCGCCTCTGCGCTCTGCAGCGTGGCGCGGTCGGGATTGCCATTGGAGATGGTTTTGACGATCGCCGTGGTGGTGAAGGGCTGCCCGATCTGCACATTGCCCATGGAGTAGTTCGCCGGCAGCGAAGGTTGCGATATCACGCCGTTACTTAACGTGGGCACCAGCGGGGTGACGATGATCTTGTTGTTCATGTCGCGAATCTGCATGAAATAATCGCTGGGTCCGGCCGAGGACGCGTTGCCGTCCTTGCCACGCAACACATCGACGTTGTCATACACCAGCTGGGCCTGATTGGCCAGCTGCGCATCGGTTTTCACAAGCATGTAGTTCCCGACCAGCTCGCGGATGGTGAAGGAGATCGCGGCCGCGCCGATCATCAGCAGTATCAACGTGCAGGCCACGAGCTTCGTACTCAATGGAACCGCGTCGGTCACACGCCGCACCCGAGCGTTCGCACGGGTTGCCGTCGTCCGAAACGGATGGCCTTTGGCGTCGGACGACGATTGACCGTCCGCCGGCGAATCGGGATTCGGCGCATTCCCATCGATGCGATGCGCGGCTGTGCCTACGCGCCCCTCCCCGGCCGCGTCGAGGAGCTGAGCCGATCTCGGGCTCGGCGTGGACGACGAACCATCGCGCGGCTCCCGCCCAGTCCCCTCAGACCCATGATCCGTGCGCATCACGCCCCCTGATTGGCCTTCGTTTCACGGATCATGTACCCGATGCCGCGTTTGGTCTCGATCAACGGAACGACCTTGTGCTTCGTGCCGTCCTTATCGACCACTTCGACGCCGTCGACCTTCTTGCGCAGATAGGAGATATACGATTCGACGATCGCCGCATCGCCACCCCAGTCATATTGCCAAACATGATCGAGAATCTGCGCCTTGGACAGCACACGTCCCTCGTTGTCCATGAGATAACGCAGCAGTTTGTATTCGGTGGGGCTCAGATCGATCGCCTGCCCCGCCCGCGTGACGTCGTGCGAGTCCTCGTTGATCTCCAGATCGGCCACGCGGATGATCGGATCGTCTTCGATTTGTTCATGCGTACGCCGCAGAATGGCCCGAATCCGGGCGACGACCTCTTCCAGGCTGAATGGCTTGGTGACGTAGTCGTCACCGCCGACGGTCAGACCCATGATCTTATCCTGCGTATCGTCGCGGGCGGTCAGGAACAATACCGGCGCGCTCACACCTGCCTGGCGGATACGTCGGGTGACGGTGAATCCATCGATGTCGGGCAGCATGACATCCAATACGATGAGATCCGGCTGCGTGCGCTCGATGACCTCGATGGCCGCGGAACCAGAGGCCGCGGTCTCCACTGCGAAACCGGAGAAATGCAGGGATGCGACGAGCAGATCTCTGATGGACGGCTCGTCGTCGACGACCACGATTGATGCTTCGATTGAATTGCTCATAGCTGCTAGCTTGTCTCCATGGTCTGAATATTGCCTGAATGTTGTCTGGAACTTACTTTCGAATCAGCGCGCGCTATGCCTTCCCGACCTGCGAGAGAACCATGCCACTCCCCTGCGCCGAAGAACAAACACCAGTACTCCGATCAGCGCCACAAGCGACAGGGACGCGATCAATATGATCACCCCGATGCGGGTGACGCCGGAGGATGTCGATGTCGCCTTGATGGTGGCGATCTCATTCATCATGGCGATGGCGGAACCGGACCAATTGGGCGTGTCCTGGGCGATGGGCTTGAGCGCCGCGTCTGAGAGCGCGTCCGCCGTCTTGCGACTTTTCAGCCATTCGTCGGAATTGGATGATACGACCACCACGAGATTGCCGTCGTTCGATGCGACCGCGAGCATCACGGTGTTGCGCGCGGGATGAGTCGATTCCAACACATTGCTGGCCCATACCGCCGGCTTCTCACGGCTGTCGAAGGAAGAGAGATACAGCAGCCTGACGGCTACGCCCGTAGCGTGCTTGGTGCCGGTGATCTTATCGCTGACCGCGGCCACATGGTCGCCGAGCAGATTCTCGGTATCCGTGATGCTGTCGGTGACGGTGATGCCGGATTTCGAGCTCGACGTCGAGCTCGACGAGGCGGACGCGCCGGGGGAAGACGAGGGATTCGCCGTATCGGCATGCGCGAAAGCCGTCGATACCGACAGGCACCACATCACCAGCAGTGCGATTATCATCGACACGACGCGTCGTGACACCGGGCGTTGGCGCCTCCCTTGGCATGACGCCAGACGTCCGCTCCCATGCGCCGTGACCGCGCGCGTCTTCCCTGTCAAGCCTTCGACCACACCGGCCGTGCATTGCTCGTTACGGTTCGCTTGTGTCATAGGTTCTACTGTAGCGGTCGGATTTCCCGAACGGAACCACCGCCACGGACCCCGGTCCGCCGACCATGAGCGTTCGCAACCGCGCGAATGCCATGGTGTGATCGAACAATGGAAGTCGACGCTTAAGAAAGCAGGTATCGTCATGTCGCAGTATCAAGTGGATTCGGAACAGATTCAGAGCTCGAGCGCAGCGGTCTGTTCATCGGTGAACACCATACGAGACGCGGTCTCGGGAATGTATGCCAACCTCGCGGCGCTGCAGGGGGTCTGGCGAGGCGCCGCAGCCACCCAGTTCGCCACCGTCGCCGATCAATGGCGGACGGCTCAGCAGCAGATGGAGACGTCCCTGGAGTCGATACAACTCGCGTTGGGCCAGGCGTCAAACGTGTATGCCGATGCCGAAATGCAGGCCTCCCGACTATTCAGCGGTTCGTGACGCGAACGCCGCCACAGGCCAAAACGTTGGACCCCCATCGCGTACTGCGACGGGGGTCCAACGACCAGGCATCATCGAACCGAGGTTCATGCGATGCCACGCGGCTGAGATCGACTACTGCAATCAGTAGCCCATATCGGCGCCACCGGCCGGAGCAGCCGGTGCCGGCGGCTCCGGCTTGTTGGCCACGACGGCCTCCGTGGTGAGGAACAGGCCCGCGATGGAAGCGGCGTTCTGCAATGCCGAACGCGTAACCTTCACCGGGTCCGCCACGCCAGCGGCGAGCAGATCCTCATACGTGTTGGTCGAAGCGTTGAATCCTTGCCCCTCGGGCAGTTCACGCACCTTGTTGAGCACGACGTCTCCGGATACGCCGGAGTTCTCGGCGATCTGCTTGATGGGGGCCTCGATGGCACGCATCACGATCGCGGCACCGGTGGACTCCTCGTCGGTCAGCGAGGTGAGCGCCGCGGACGATTCGGCCTTCTTGGCGGCCTGAACCAGCGCCACACCGCCGCCCGGCAGCAGACCTTCCTCGATGGCGGCCTTGGCGTTGCGCACGGCATCCTCGATGCGGTGCTTACGTTCCTTGGCCTCGACCTCGGTAGCGGCGCCGACCTTGATCACGGCGACACCACCGGCGAGCTTGGCGAGACGCTCCTGGAGCTTCTCACGGTCATAATCCGAATCGGTATTCTCGATCTCGGCGCGAATCTGCGAAACGCGAGCCTCGACCTCATCCTTGGAGCCGCCACCGGACACGATGGTGGTCTCGTCCTTGGAGACGATGACCTTCTTGGCCGTACCGAGCACCGACATGTCGATGGACTCCAACTTGAGCCCAAGATCGTCGGACACCACCTGTGCGCCCGTCAGGATGGCCATATCCTGCAACATCGCCTTGCGGCGATCGCCGAAGCCGGGGGCCTTGACGGCGCAGGAGTTGAACGTGCCACGGATCTTGTTGAGGATCAACGTCGGAAGAGCCTCTCCGTCGACATCCTCGGCGATGATCAGCAGCGGCTTGCCGGACTTCATCACGAGTTCGGCGATATGAACCACGTCCTGCTGGCTGGACAGCTTACCCGAAGTGAGCAACACATACGGGTCGTCGAGCACGGCGGTCTGATCTTCATTGTTGGTCACGAAATACGGTGCGATGTAACCCTTGTCGAAACGCATGCCCTCGGTGAACTCCAGATCGAGCCCAAAGCGGTTGTTGTCCTCGACGGTCACCACGCCGTCCTGTCCGACCTTATCGAGCGCCTCGGCGATCTTGTCGCCGACCTCGGGATCGGCGGCGGAGATCGTCGCGGTCGCGGCGATCTGTTCCTTGGTCTCAACGTCCTTGGCGGAAGCCACCAATTCCTTGACGATGGCATCTGCGGCCTTCTCCACGCCGCGACGCAACGCGATCGGGTTGGAACCGGCCACCACGTTCTTCAGTCCCTCATGCACGAGAGACTGCGCGAGCACGGTTGCGGTAGTCGTACCGTCTCCGGCGACGTCATCGGTCTTCTTGGCCACTTCCTTGACCAATTCGGCGCCGATGCGCTCGTACGGATCCTCGAGTTCGATTTCCTTGGCGATGGAAACGCCATCGTTGGTGATCGTCGGCGCACCGTAGCTCTTGTCAAGCACAACGTTGCGGCCCTTGGGACCGAGCGTGACCTTGACGGTATTGGCGAGCTTGTCTAGGCCCGCGAGCATTCCTTGGCGAGCTTCCTCGTCGTATGCAATGATTTTTGCCATTGTTCCTCCACATACACATATGGCTGCATGGGTATCAAATCCCACTCCGGACCCGAGTTTGATCGTCGACCGTCAGCTGCCGATTATCACTCTCCAGCCCCGAGTGCTAATTGGGAGATTAGCACTCTCCCTCGTCGAGTGCCAACACGCTGCGGATGTATTGCGCTTACGGCAAGAAAACGACGAGACCCGGAAGAAAACGACGAGACCCCGACCGCAATGGCCGGAGTCTCGTCGAAATTATTGGGGGTGAAGGAATCAGATCTTCGTCACTTCAGTGGCCTGCAGACCCTTGGGACCCTGCTCCGCCTTGTACTCGACCTTGTCTCCATCGTCAAGCTTCTTGAAGCCGTTTCCCTGGATCGCGGAATAGTGCACGAACACGTCTTCGCTTCCATCATCAGGGCTAATGAAGCCATATCCCTTGCCTGCATTGAAGAACTTTACAGTGCCTTGTGCCATAATTATCATCTCTCGTTTGAGTCGCCGCGAACACATACAGAGAATACGGTTGATTCCGAACTCTCCACCCTCGGCTGTTGGATATTCTAACGTCCAGGCATGACCAAAACGCCGAAGGACATCGTTCTACTGCACCAGCACGACCACAATCGGCCCGGAGATACCCGAAACCTGCTCCACGACACCGACGCCCAAGGTGTTGGCGACGTCCTGCGCCGTGGCCTTATCCGTTTCGTTCTGATACATCACGACGCTGCTCGCGGGAATCTGCCCGGATGCATTGCGAGATGTCACGCTCGTATAACCGCTCTGCGTGAGCAAGCTCGCCTTCTGCGCGGCGTGTCCGGTGATGGTCGTGGCATTGGTGACCACCACGGCCGTCGCCTTGTTCACGGCCTGCGTCGTCGGCGCGCTCGTGGAGGGGGAACTGGACTGCGTCGAAGCGGAGGCCGAGGATGACGCGGCGTCCGAGGAGCTGGACGCGGCACCGGATGCGGCGCTCTTCGTGGCGCTTGCGGATGCGGCGGATTTCGAGGCGGTGGCAGTAGTCGACGTCGCCTGGGAGGACCACGGCATGCGGATGTTCGACGCCTCGCCGGAATACACGCCCCATGCGATGGCCCCGGCCAAAATCGCCACCAGCAGGACGACGAGGTACGGAAGCAACCGGCTGGGCAATGAGGTCTTGCCCCGGTGAGCCCCCACCGGTCCCGCCGGTGGGTTGTCGAATTCATCGCGCGCATACGACGCATAGGTACCTTGTTCGTTTCGAGCCATGACTGTCCCTTCCTTGTTCCACAACATAGTGTAACGACCACGGGTGTCCAAATGCGATATCCGCGAAGCATATACCATTTGTCCACAGCGGAACATCGCCTTAGGCAGCCCACTTCCTACAGTGATGTGCTATGACCGAATCCCATATCAAGCCATTGGCCGAGCTGATCGACCCGGGTTGGGCGGACGCGCTGGCCGACGTCGAACCGGATATCCATCGCATGGGCGACTTTCTCAGGACGGAGATCGCGGCCGGCAGACGCTTTCTGCCCGCAAGCCATAACATTCTCAGAGCCTTCACCATCCCCTTCGCGGACATTAAGGTGCTCATCGTGGGTCAGGATCCGTATCCCACGCCCGGCCACCCCGTCGGATTGAGTTTCTGCGTCTCGCCATCGGTGCAGCCGCTGCCCAAGAGCCTGATCAACATCTACAAGGAACTGGTGGACGATCTTGGCGTTGCGACCCCCGCGAATGGAGATCTGACGCCGTGGACCCGCCGTGGCGTCATGCTGCTCAACCGATGCCTCACCGTACAGGTCGGCAGGCCCAACAGTCATCAGGGCAGAGGTTGGGAGAAAATAACCGAAGCCGCCATACGCGCGCTCAACGCCCGCACCGACGACCACGGCCGACCACGGCCGCTGGTGGCCATTCTCTGGGGGCGCAACGCCCAGGGTCTGGCACCGCTGTTGACGAACGCCACGATCATCGCCTCACCTCACCCCAGTCCCCTGTCCGCCTCACGTGGCTTCTTCGGCTCTCATCCCTTCTCCCGAGCCAATGACGCCCTGATCTCCATGGGCGCCGAACCGATCGACTGGGCCTTGCCGCCCACGGCGTCATCAGCCGCCTCTCATCAGTGATGGTTACAATGCGAAGAGAACACACCGTACCCCATGCCCGATAGAGTGAAAACCATGGCTTTATTCCCACAGCAACCAACCAATCCACCACAACCGTCCACGGCCAACAGACCGGCGCCACCGACTGGCGGCGGCTCGGCCCTCACCAAGGATGACGTGACCCGTGCACGGACACTGGCCAATCGCATTCGCGCACGCTTCTCCTACACGTTGGTCGGCCAGAGCGCGTTGCGGGAGTCTTTGATCGTGGCACTGGTCGCGGGTGGTCACATCCTCATCGAATCGGTGCCCGGCCTGGCGAAAACCACAGCCGCGCAGACGCTCGCCACATCGGTGTCCGGGTCCTTCAAACGCGTGCAGTGCACGCCGGATCTCATGCCTTCCGATCTGGTGGGCACGCAGGTCTTCGACTTCTCCACGCAACGCTTCTCCACGCAGATCGGCCCCATCCACGCTAATTTCGTGTTGCTGGACGAGATCAACCGTTCCAACGCGAAGACCCAATCCGCCATGCTCGAAGCGATGGCCGAGGGCGCCACCACCATCGGAGGCGAACGTATCGCGCTGCCGCAACCGTTCATGGTCATCGCCACGCAGAACCCCATCGAGGAGGAAGGCACCTTCAACCTGCCGGAAGCCCAGATGGATCGGTTCATGATCAAGGCGGTGATGACCTATCCATCCGCCGACGAAGAGCAACGGATGCTGGATATGCTCACCAAACGCGGATCGGATATTCTCGACGCCTCGATTCCGACGCACGATGTCATATCCCTGCAGGACGTCGAGTTCCTACGCTCCGCGTCGCGCCGCGTCCACGTCACCGAAGCCATCATGCAGTACGCCGTCGATCTGTCCGCGACGACACGCGGAGCCGGCACTCATCCCGTGCAGGGGCTGGCCTCGCTGGTGCGTCTGGGCGCGAGCCCCCGCGCATCCATCGGATTGCTGCGCACCGGTCAGGCTCGCGCACTGCTTGCGGGCCGTGACTATGTGATTCCCGAAGACATCAAGGATTTCGCGCATGAGGTACTCAGGCATCGCATCATCCTGACCTTCGAGGCTCTGGCCGACGGCGTCACCACCGATCAGGTCATCGACTCCATCGTGAAGGCGGTTCCCGTTCCATGATCGACAGCACTCAATCCGGCGAACGGGTACGCAAGCGGATCGAGGCACTCGGCACCACCATCTCCCTGCCCACGGTTCGCAGAGCCCTGGGTTCCCTAGAGGGCGAACATGCGTCGAATCGCCGCTTCGGAAGCGATGACGTCATGGATATCCGCGCGTACATTCCAGGCGACGAGGCACGCCTTATCGACTGGAAAACGAGCGCGCGCGCAGGTCGGCCGATGGTCGTGCAACGTGAACGACTGGTCACCTCACGCGTCTGGATGCTGCTCGATGTCGGCCGCGAGATGCAGGGGTCCTGCCCTTCCGGCGAACATGCCTACGAGGTGGCCGCCAACGCCCTGTGCATGTTCGCCGCTCTGAGCCTGAAGCGCAGCGACGATGTGTCTTTGGTGTTCGGAAACTCCTCATCGATCGTGCGCATTCCCTTCCACGGCGGTCTGGCGCAATTCGAACACACCTTGGACACGGCGCTGGCGCATGACTGGCATGAGCCACGCAACATCGACGCGCTGCTGCACTATGCGCGTCGGCTGCGCGACCGCAACGCGCTGATCATTCTGGCCACCGATGAACACGCCATCACCCAGCGTCATCTTCGTGCGATTCGCGCCATCGCGCAGACGCATCCGCTCGTGGTGATCGACGTCGCGACGTTGAATCCCTTCATGCCCCGGGCCGCACACGCGCTCGACGGCGTGACGCTGCGTCGCGTGCCGGCGTTTCTCAAAACCCCGGCCACTGCGAACGAGGTGTCCACCCACCGCGAATTCATGGCCACGGCTCTGCACAGGGAGCTGACGTCGTATGGCTCGACGCTGATCCGTTCGGATTCCAGCGACGCCATGTTCACCCACGTCATCCGAATCGTCTCGGCGAGTGCCGGCAGGTTCAAACTCGCGAATCTTTCGCCGAGTTCGCCTGCACCTACTCCGGGAGGCGGCGATCAATGACGATGACGACGCTATCCGTCAGCGGTGATCTGCACCCCGATGCGACGATTTCCAGCGGTCCCATTCTCGTCGTCGCGCTGTCGGCGTGTCTGGCCCTGGCCCTGTTGCTCGCCCTGCTCGCGCTCGCGGCGCATCGTCTGAAACGGCGGCCACGCACCGCCGTCCGGCAGGGTGCGCATAGCGGTGCGAACGCCAAAGGTCCCTGGCACACGCGTGTCGATGCCATCATCGCACAATACGAGGAGGGAACGCTTGAACGTGACGCGGCCTTCACCGCCTTGGCCAAGGTGGCCCGCGACTATGCCAGCCACATTTCAGGCAAGGACATGAGTTCGCACACGCTCGCGGACATCAGTCGAACACCTCGCAATCCCGGCAACCGGCATGGCCTTGATCTGCTCAAGCAGACCATTGCCGCGTTGTACCCCCCTGAATTCGCCGACGCGGCATGGAACGCGGCGGCGCAGGACGCCAGCGTGGAACAGGCCGGCGAATGGGTGCTTCGGTTGGTGGAAAGGTGGCGTCGATGACCACATTGACCTGGCAATGGCCTTGGGCCGCCCTCGCCGCTATCGCGGCCGCGGTCGTGACGATACTGCTACTCGTGCTGTTCGCGCGACGCGGATCCGACAAACCCATACTGGTCTTCAGCCTTGCCGATGACCTACACACCGAAGAGGCGACAAGACTGTTCAAGCGGTGGCGAGTGCTGAGCCGCATCGCGGTGGCTCTTCTGACGGTGTCGCTGGCGCTCTCGATCGCCCTGATCGCCCGGCCATCCGTGGTCGATCAGGGCGAGGAGCGCGCCAGCAGCCGGGACATCGTGCTGTGTCTGGACGTTTCCGGATCGACGCTGCCTTACGATCGACAGGTCATCGACACCTACACCGATCTGGTCTCGCACTTCCAAGGTGAACGCATCGCCCTGAGCATTTTCAATTCGACGTCGCGCACCGTGTTCCCGCTCACGGACGACTATGCCCTGGTGACGACACAGCTGAAATCGGCCAGCGCGATCCTGCGCAAGGTGCAGTCGCAGAACGATATCGACAAGATGAGCGACAAGGACTATCAAAAGATCTCCGATTGGCTGGACGGCACCCAGAATCGCAGGGACTCCACCTCGCTGATCGGCGATGGGCTGGTCAGTTGCGCGGCGATGCTGCCCGGCTTCGACTATGGTGCGGGGCAGTCGACCACATCGAATCAACGCCGTGCCAGTTCCATCGTGCTGGCCACCGATAACGTGGTCTCCGGAACGCCGACCTACTCCCTGCAACAGGCGCTGGATCTCACGCAACGCGCCAAAATCACCGTGGATGGGCTGTTTTCCGGGCCCAAACAAAGCGATTCGGATGACGCCACCGTTCAGATGAGGAACGAGATCGAATCGCATGGAGGTGCCTTCCACACGCAGACCGCCACAAATTCGGTGGACGACCTGGTGAGGGATATCGAACGGCGCAAGGACGTGGAGAACCAGCGACATCACCAGACCGCCATCGTCGATGCACCGTTCTGGTGGATGCTGACCATGGCCGCCGCGGTGTTGGCGTGGCTGGCGGTTAGTTGGAGGCTGAGACGATGAACGGGATGACGATACGCCCTATGATGGGCTGGCCGGTGGGAATCGCCATCGCGCTTATCATGATCGCCGCGGCGGCATTCAGCGTCGTGGCGTATATCCGCACGCGCTCGTCGAGCGATGAAACGATCCCGGCGTGCATACGCAGAACGTTGATCTGTCTGCTGATAGCCGGCATGGCCCTAACCCCCAGCGTGGTCACCACGACGACATCGCGGGCCGTCAATGCCACGGATGTCGTCGTGGCCGTCGATGTGACGGGATCCATGGGAGTCGACGACGCCCACTACGGCTCCGCATCTGCCCAAACCCGTCTGGCAACCGCGAAGAATGCAATTTTCGGTCTGACGCAGATGTATGCGAATTCCAGCTTCGCCGCGATTCGATTCGGCGTGGCCGGCACCCTTGATGTCCCGCTGACTCCCGATACGTTGGCGATCCGCAATTGGTCCGACGCCCTGAGCGTCGAGTCCACGGCCACCTCGACCGGATCTAATCTGGACGCGCCGCTCAATCAGCTGTTGGTGACGCTCAAATCCATCCGGCAGAGCCATCCGGACGACGCGATCGTGCTGTATATGATCACGGACGGCGAACAGACCGCTTCCGGCAGCAGACGGACCTTCTCGTCGCTGCGCCAGTATCTCGACGATGCCTTCACCATCGGCGTCGGCTCCGCGCAGGGTGGAAAGATACCCCTGACTACGACCGGTTCACCGCAGGGCTCCACGAAAGGCCCGTGGGTCAATGATCCGAGTACCGGCAAACCGGGCATCTCGAAGATGGACGCACAGAACCTCGTCGATATCGCCGACGAGATGAACGGCAAATCCGTGGTGATGGACGCCACGCACACCATCGCCAACGCGGATTCCACAAAGGTTTCCAAGCAGTGGAGGGTCACCCAGACGCCAAAACGCAGAGAGCGGATTTCACCCATCGTCTGGCCATTCGCGATTGCCACGACGGTGCTGTTGATATGGGAGCTGGGGGCGTGGATCGCCTCGTCACGGAGGATGCTATGAACGCTCGACCATCGAATGACCCCACCGCCGAGAATACCGTTGCAGCCGCGCCGACGGCCCGGCATCCACATCCACATCGCATGTTGAGCATCGCATTGCTGATCGGCGCGGCGGCACTGATCCTTGTGGCCGCATGGTGTGCGCTCAACCTTTCCGCCATCCAAAGCTACAATCAGGCGACCCAGGCACTGACCGGCAACATCAAGGCGTTCCAGACGTCGGGCACCGATCTGAGCACCCTGCGTACTCGCCAACAGCAGACCGATGAACAGTTCGCCGGGGCAGGGACCTTCCAACAGGTTCTCCTGCCTGAGGTGAGTCGGTCGGTTCGAGCCAATACCGTCGTCTCGCGTACGCTGACCGAACTGATCAACCAAGCCTTGAAGCAGAAAAACGGCACGGATTCCAAACACTCCGGTCCATCTTCCTCGAGTTCCTCGTCATCCAGCTCGTCGCCGACTTCGGCAAGCGATGGTTCATTGACCGATGAGCAGCGCAAGAAGGTGGAGGAATTGCTCAAATCGAACGATCGGTCCGCCTCATCGAGTTCGACCAGCCAGCCGCAGCAGTCCGGCGGCAATGCCAGCGTCAAGCCCTGGTGACCGGTAGGCCCCGCATCGAACCGACCTGCGCAACCATGCACTGATGGGGACACGGACCGCCGGCAGCGACACGCCGGGGCCGATCGCGGCTCGGGCCTTCGACCACAGTGCCATGCTCGGCCCCGGTCAACCACCAGTCTCACGCTTGACTGGGTCCATGACTACACAACCGGGCTTCCCCAGCGACGCACAGTATCCGATATCCGCCGATCCGTTCGCTACGACGTTGGGTGCAGCCGCATGTCAATGTCTGACGACTGCAAATCAGATCCAGTCTCAGCTCACACGGTTGCTCTATTCCACGCGCAACGCTCTCGACGGCTTCGACGCCGCGCAGCGTGCAAGCCGTGGTCTTGATTGGACAGGGGCCGCGGCGACGTTTTTCCGCACTGACGTCGAATCTTTGACGTGGCAAAGCGCCCTGATCAACGAACGACTCGAAACCGTGCGTCGCGCGCTGGCTGCGGGGTGATCACGATGGCATGGGAAGTTTCATCCAACATCTACGGCGGCATCCGATACAGTCCCGCGACCTTCGAGGAATACCGCGCGATCGCCGGAGCCTTGGACGAGTGCGCGGCGGAGCTATCGGCGCTGGCGAGCGCATGGGCGAGCGCGGGCCTGCAGATCCGATCCAGGCAGACGGCTGCGCTCTGCCCGATGCTCACGGGCGGCGACTTGCCACGAAACGCCGATCTTACGAACATTCGGCATAGCACGCTGCCATTAGACCAGCTCCGTGACATCTGCGACCGGCAAGCCGCTGATTGCACGCGGGTGGCCGAGCGTGTCGGCACCCTCGCCAGACTGCTGATCCGGGCTCACGCCCTCTACGCCGAAGCGGAAACCAGGTCGCGAGAGACGCTCGACGCCACGATACAAGGCTCCATGACTCTACTGCCGATGCACACCAGCGCCGCATTGGGCATATGGGCACTGGCCGGGGCTTTCACCAAGGGAGGAACGAGTCGGGGACCTAGCGGCATAGGAGGGCTCAGCGCGACATCATGGGCGCATCAGGGCGTCGCGCGCGCCCTGGCAAGAGCCGCGGATCCGATAGGGCCGCTGATCGCGGGCCGACAGACCGTGGCTGCGGGGGCCGAACGGCTGACGCCCCTTACCAAGCGCCTCGCCGACACCGATCAGGGCGATATCTTGACCGTGACCCGTATACCCGCACGAGCACCGGTGGTCACCGCCGTGCATGGCATGAACGAGGCGCTGAGCAATCTGCAACGGCTCGGTTCGCAGCGTCGTGATGACCAGGCCTCGTCGGATTCCTCCTCACCGAATTCGGCGAGCGGATTGGATTACGCCACCATCGCCATCCAGCGATATCGTAAATCCGATGGGGCCAACGCGTGGCTCGTGACGATCCCCGGTACGGATGGGCAGCCTGATTCTCCCTTCGGTTGGCTGCAGAATGTGGAGGCGATGAGTGCCGACCCCGATCAGCGTCGGCAGGCGGACAGCGTTCGTCTCGTGCGCGAGGCCATGGACCGCTCCGGCATCGCCGTGGACGATGATGTGGTGCTTGTCGGCCATTCACAAGGCGGCATCGTGGCGGCGGCCATCGCCAGCGATGAACAGGAACGATATTCCATCGCCCACGTACTCACCGCGGGCTCGCCCATAGCCAACCATCCCATCCCCGAACGCACGTGGGTGACCAGCATCGAAATGGAGGACGAACTGGTCGCCGAGCTCGACGGCAGCTCGAATCCACAGACCGAGGGATGGCTGACCATACGGGGTGCGGTTCATGAACAAGATGGCATGAGCATACCGGCTACGCCGTTTGAGGCGAGTCCCGTCACCGATGTCGGCGATGACAGGCAGATCAGTCATGGCCTGCAATTCCACCAGGCCGCATATCGCAACGCGGAAGGACTCGGTTCCCCCGCCGTGCAACGCCACGAGCGGCATTTCGAGGACGTGCTCGAGGGCACGTTGGTGGAGACGAGCTATTGGCAGGGCCGGATGTCACAGCGCACGAGTGGTGGCGAATAGCCGATGCCCATTGCGATCCACCCACCGTAAGGGACGAACGCCGTGTCGATCACTTCTGGTTCACGGCTGACGCTAATCTAGGGTGCTATGCAGCTCACCGATATCTCCCCCGCAATCGCTCTCAGCCCCTTGGATGGTCGCTACCGCGCGCAGACCTCCCCCCTCGTCGAATATCTCAGCGAACCGGCGTTGAACCGCGAACGCATCCGCGTCGAAGTGGAATGGATGATTCTGCTGGCCAACGGCTACGATGGAAACGGTCATCAGTCGATCCTTCACGGCGTGCAACCGTTGAGCGACGAGGAACAGCGGCTGCTCAGAGCCATCCCCGAGCACTTCGATGAGGCAGGAATCGCCGCGCACGCCGCATATGAATCGGTCACGCATCATGATGTCAAGGCGGTCGAATACTACATCGATGACCAGCTCAAGAATGCGGCCACCGCATTGGCCCACGACACGCAGCTGACCCGGCTGACCACGCTGGTGCATTTCGCCTGCACGTCGGAGGACGTCAACAACCTGTCCATAGCCCGATGCATCAAGGGCGCCGTGGAACATGTCTGGTTGCCGCAGGCTCGGGCGATCGTAGACCTGCTCACCGAGCGCTCGCGACGCTACCGCGATACCGCGCTGCTCTCACTGACGCACGGGCAACCGGCCACGCCGACCACGTTGGGCAAGGAATTGGCGGTATACGTCCACAGGCTCGACCGCCAGCTCGGCCACATCCACACGCAGGAATATCTCGGCAAGCTCAACGGTGCCACCGGCACGTTCGGCGCCCATGTCGTGGCCCAGCCACAGGCCGATTGGATCGCGATATCGGAGGAATTCGTCGGCAAGCGGATGGGATTGACCTGGAATCCGTTGACCACCCAGATCGAGAGTCATGACTGGCAGGCCGAACTCTACGGCGCCATCAGCCACACGAACCGCATCCTGCACAATCTCGCCGTCGACGTGTGGATGTACATCTCGCGCGGAGTGTTCGCCCAGGAACCGGTAAAGGGCGCCACCGGATCGTCCACGATGCCGCACAAGGTCAACCCCATTCGGTTCGAGAACGCGGAAGCGAATCTCGAGCTCTCCTGCTCGCTGCTGGACACGCTGAGCGCCACGCTGGTGGAGAGCCGCTGGCAACGGGACCTGACCGATTCGACGACACAGCGCAATATCGGTTCCGCGCTGGGCTATTCGTTGCTCGCGCTGGACAACCTGCTCGGCGGTCTCGACTCCATCCATCCGAATACCCAGGCCATCGAACGCGAATTGGACGGCAACTGGGAGGTGCTCGGCGAGCCCATCCAGACCGCGATGCGCGCCGGCGAGCTGGAAGGTCTACCCGGCATGGATCACCCATATGAGAAGGTCAAGGCGCTGATGAGGGGCCGTTCAATCACGCGGCAGGACGTCGAATCGTTTATCGACACCCTGTCCTTCGATTCGGATACCGCGATGCGTCTCAAGCGGCTGACGCCCTCCTCCTACACGGGGCTGGCGGGTAAGCTGGTGGATTTCGAGAACGAATGAACACCACGACGTTGACCACGACACACGACAACGAACATAGTCCAATCACGACAGTGCAGATCGACGATGCCGCGCCTCGCAGAACGCGAGATTTCGGCGACCTCATGCACGCTGCCGTGGCACTGATCACCAGCGCCGCAGTCCTCTTCGCAGCGCTGTATATGCGTGGCATCACGTCCGGAGTCGACTATGACGCGCACAGTGCGGTACACGCGCTGAACTGGCTCGTGGATCTACCCGCCTCGGTACTCCAGCAACTCGCCACCATCGGTATCGTGCTCACGGTGCTGATCCATATGCTAGTAAACCGCAGATGGTTGCAGTCCGGCATATCGGTAATCGCGCTGTTCGCGGGATATATCGTCATTCGAGCACTTTCCTTCGGACTTTCGCATATCACCGGTGTCGATTTCGTTTCATCGCTCGATTCGGCGGGCGTCGGCAGCGGTCCCGGGCTACTGCCCGATATCTACGCCGGATTAAGCGCCTTTCTGACCATGTCCGGCCCCAGACGCAGCCTGTCATCGGTGAAATGGGGCTGGAACGTCCTATACGCAGTCGCGGTGATTCTCGTCATCGTCTCTTGGCATTCCGTGGCCGGCGTCCTCGTCTCGTTCGAGGTGGGACGACTGATCGGCATGCTGTTGCGATTTGCCGTGGGCACACAGAACAAAGGGATCTGGGGAGCCGACATCGTCCAATGCCTGCACGGCATCGGCTTGGAGCTCACGACGCTGGCGAGACGCGCAAGCCTCCGTGGAGATACCAAGGTGTTGCAGACCTCCATCGATGACGATCTCAATGAGAATTCCCGCATCTACGACGCCACCGACCGCTCCGGACAGCACTACATCATCTCCATCCTCGACAACCAGACGCACACGGCCGGCTATATCAATCAGCTCTGGCAATGGCTCCGGCTCTCCGGCGTTTCCATGCGCCGCGATCGTTCCGCGGCCGCGTCCAACCACCACCATTTGGCGATGCTGCTTGGCCTACAGAACATCGGTCTGCCCACACCGCACGTCTATGGCGTCACCGATACCGAAGAATCCTCCCTCCTGGTGTTTGAACGCGATTCCTGCGCCCATGCATGTGCGTTGGAGACGCTTGAAGACGACGATCTGGTTTCATTGCTGCATTTTCTGGACGTGGCAAACGGTCGCGGCTACACCCATCGCCGCATCATGCCCGATACGATCGCACGCATGAATGACGGTACCGCCGTCCTGATGGGCTGGCATAACGGCGACTGCGCCAGCAGCAACGCCAACGCGTCGCTCGACAAGATGCAATTGCTGGGCCTGCTCACCGCCTGCGTCGGCATCGAGCGAGTGGTGGCCGCAGCACGGTCCACGTGGGGGGATGCGACGCTTATTGCATTGGTTCCGTTCGTTCAGAAGGCGGCGATCCCCTCCACGACACGCGCGCTGCCCGGCTGGCGTCCCGACACGTTGGAGACGATGCGAGATGCTCTCAAGTCATTGGTTCCCGAAGACATCGGCGACGAGGTCTCCCCCGTGACGCTTTCGAGATTCACCATGCGTTCCTTCATAACGATGGCGCTGGCCGTCATCGCTTTGGTCGTGGTGGCGATTCAGCTCAAACCCGATGACGTCATCGCCGCGATGAAACACGCCAGTATCAGCATGGCGGTGCTCTGTTTCGCCCTCAGCCTGCTGGCCTGGATCGGCGCCTCGATCAGTCTCGGCGCCTGCATGGATAAGGACAAACGTCACCCGGTGGCCCTGTTCAATTCACAAGCAGCCTCGGGGCTGACGGCGGTGTCGATGCCCGCCGGGGTCGGACCCGCCTTCGTCAATCTACAGTTTTTGCGCAAAAGCGGCTATCGCGGCACCGAAGCCACGGCGATCATGAGTGCGACGTGGCTGATTCAGGCGATCACCACTGTGTTGCTATTGCTCGTTATCGGCGTATTCACGGGACGAAGCACCCTTTCCGGCATGATTCCAACGAATACCCTGATCAGCGCCATCGGCATCGTGGCCTTGACGATATCGGTGGCCATGATCGTGCCGCCGCTGCGACGTCTCGTCGTCGATCGGTATTGGCCGTTGGTCAAGGCCTTCGCCCGGCAGTTGTTGGATGTCCTGTCACAGCCAGCCAAGATGCTAGGCGGCACCTTGGGATCGCTTATCCTCAACATCGCCACGGGTCTAGGATTTTGGGCCGCGTTGCTCGCCTTCGGCTATCAGACCAATCCCATCGAGACGTTGTTCATATTCCTGCTCGCCAACACCCTCGGTTCGGCCGTTCCCACGCCGGGCGGCATCGGGGCGGTCGAGGCCGCATTGACCTTCGCGTTCACATCGGTGGGGGTGCCGGCGGCGGTGGCGTTGTCCGCGACCTTGCTATACCGCGTGTGCTTCTATTGGATTCGCATCCCGCTGGGAGCCCTGGCCATGAGATGGCTCGACCGGCACAATCTGGTGTAATCGGATCATCACGCGTCGAATCGACCTGATCCGTCGGAATTTGCACAAAGATATCCTAAAACCCAACTGGAATGCGGTATGTCGCGCCAATATGCGCTAGTATCGTGTGGTGAACGTGGCCTTTGCGAATGAAGGAGGCCCCTGACTCAAGAAGGATGCTTTATGGCATACAACAAGTCTGATCTCGTCTCGAAGATCGCCCAGAAGTCCAATCTGACCAAGGCGCAGGCCGAGGCGGCTGTCAACGCTTTCCAGGACGTTTTCGTCGAGGCCATGCAGTCCGGCGAGGGTCTGAAGCTCACCGGTCTGTTCTCCGCCGAGCGCGTGAAGCGCGCCGCGCGCACCGGTCGCAACCCTCGTACGGGCGAGACCATCAAGATCCCGGCTTCCTACGGTGTGCGCATCTCCGCGGGCTCCCTGCTCAAGAAGGCCGTAGCCAAGTAAGGCTCCTTTTGACTAGCGGCGGGTGAATAACGCCGAACGAATCCCCCGGACTGTGCGGTTCGGGGGATTCGTTGTATCTTCCGATACGGGTGATGGCCACCGGGCCCTAAGCCTGGCAGGATCTCATCAACCGTCGATAATCGGCTCCGCCCTCGGTCGCGAAAGGATCGAGCATGACCGCTTCGACACGGCGCCCGACGCGGTCATGCGCCCCCAGCGCCAGATGCGTCCAATCGCAGGAGAACGCAATATCCGAAGCCGCCGCCCGGGAGACGAACGCCCCGCGCAACACGGCCCGGGTATCCGATGGCGGGTGGTTCATGGCATCGACCACCGCCGCGTGATCCACCTCACGATGCATCAGACCGTGGCGAAGCAACGAATCGAAGACCACGCCGTTGGCTATGTCATGATAGTCGAGATCGAGTCGTTCCACGGTGCTGGGGCTCACGCCGGAGTCACGATTGCGAAGGCCACGCAGCAGCCGATACTTGGCGGCCCAATCCAGCCGTGACGACACATCGGCGAGATCTCCCGCCGCCAATCCGTCGAGCAGATCACGCCACACCCGACACGTCTTCGCAGCGTCGAATCCTGGGGTTTGCGCATCGATGCGGTCGGCATGCCGCTGCACGAATCGGGAGACGACCCGATGGTAATGGTATTGCATATCCAACGCCGAGGGCCCCAAGTCGGCGCCCTCGCCATCCTCGGCCCCGTTGCCGTCGTCCGCGACTTCGTCATATCGACGACGGTCCCGCGCGAACCCCGACCCGTCGCTCAGCGCCAACCTTACCGCGGAACAACTCGTATCGGCGCTGATGGCACGATTGGCCTCGCTGGGATCGGCCAGGGCGCAGCATTCGAATCCCGAGGGCACGCCCTGACGCTGCGCCTCCTCGATGACGCACAGCACCAGATGGGTCAAGGAGAGCTTCATTCGCGTCACGAACTGCGAGCGGTTCGAGTCGCCGATGATGACATGGAGACGGCGGAACTGGTCCGGGTCGGCGTGTGGTTCGTCTCGGGTGTTGACCATCGGCCGGTTGCGCGTGGTGGCGGAGGAAACGGCATCGTCGAGGAATGCCGCACGTTGCGAAATCAAGAAATCGCCGTGGTCGACACGACCGGCTCCGGCGATCAGCTGACGGGTGACGAGGAACGGCAGCAGTTGCCGCTCGATCATGGCGAGCGATATCTGTCTGCGGACCAAGTAGTTCTCGTGGCAACCAAAGGTGTGCCCGGCGGAATCCACGTTGTCCTTATACAGGTGAATAAGCAGCCGCGAACCGTGGATGCCGCGCAGATATGTCTGGGCCTGCAGGGCAAGACGTCGCATCAGGGCCTCCCCCGCGGCGTCCTGGACCATGGCCGTCAGTGGGTCCCTCGCTTCGGCCGTGGCATATTCCGGGTGGGATCCGACATCCAGGTAAAGCCGCGCGCCGTTGGCCAGATAGGTGTTCGAAGAGCGCGACTGGGCGATCACCGGCCGGAACATGGCCGTGGCCGCCTCGACCGAGTCGCACGGGGTGTCCGCACCGGTGACGCTGACCCCGTACTCCGTCTCGATGCCGAAGATACGGGCGAACCCGTCGACGTAAGGGGACCGCAGCGACTGAGCAGCCGCCCTGCCGCGCTCGCGCAGCTGCGGCATCACTCGCCGCCCTGCTGCACGAAACTACTCACATACTCCTGCGCATTGCTCTCCAATGTCGATGCGATGTCATCGAGCACGGCGTCGAGCGCCTCGTCGCGAGCCGAGTCGTTGCCGCTCCTGCGAACCAGTTCATCGTTCTGCCCGCCGCCGGAGCTATTCTGCGTCGTCGAGTGCTGACGCCGTTCAAAACGCTGTGGCATGCTTCCGCTCCGTTCTATCTACTCGGTCGGCCGCGAAACCGGAGCCGACGCGCTGGTTGCGCTTCGGTCTCGAGCGTAGTCAGCCGCGAATGGAATGTATAGGGCACGTAGACGAATATGGACATGTTCGACAAGCCTCGCCACGAATCGCACAGATGGCTTCGTGCGCCCCGATACGCTAGTGCAGATGCGGTTGCAGCTCGTCATCGATCAATCCGTTGGTGGCCACGACATCGTTTTCCTGCCGCCAGTGGATCGTATCGCCGTTCCACTGGCGCAACTTGCCCTGCGACTGCCAGACGATCACGGCACCCGCCGAAACCGCGGGCACATCCCATCGGTGCAGATGCGGCTCGAAATACGCGTCGTAGGTACCGTCGGCGACCTTGCACAGATCCAGCGAAGCGGGCCCCACGCGTTTGATGTCGGCGGGCAGTCCGGCGATCTCGGAGACGACGGTCAGCGCGCGTTTGGATTCCTCGGAGAAATACGACATGCCATAGCACACCACCGATCCCTTCAGTATCCTCGTGGTCGAAGGAATGATTTTCTCGCGTCGATCCCCCACCGGCGTGCGCCGAATGCGTATGGCCCCCTGTCCCCTGGCAGCCATATAGGTCAATCCCAATGCCGGCGCATGCACCACACCGAGGATTGGTTCCGCGTGTCCGAATTCGTCGAATTCGAACAACGAGACCGTAATCGTCCATTCCGACATATTGCGCACGAAATTGATCGAACCGTCGATCCGTCCGACGCACCAGTACCGACTGCCGGGCTCACTGTGTTCCGGGCGGGATTCCCAGAACCCGCCGAATTCACCGAGATATCGCAATCGATTCTCCACGAACCGGACCAACGTGTCATCCGTATCGGAGGTAACCTGCGCGTCGGCATTGGTGACGACGAGCGAGGCGCTGAGATCATGTGGATTCAGCTGGTCCTGCAGCGCATGTTTGCCTGCCTCCTGCACCACGTCGGTGACCTTCAAGGCCAATTCCCTGAGATTCATGCTTGCTCCGATTTCATTGCCACCACAGCCACCCTGCAGGAAAACCCGCGCTGGGCAGATGGACCGATTCATCTTCGCGTCGAAACCTCGCACGCGACTACCATGGCTGATTCTACCTGCGTTGCAGGATGTCTCCGACCCACGCCGCCGCGTCGCGATCCGTCGGCTGCGCGGCGGTCGCGCCGTCGGCCCACGCGCGTGTGAACCCTCGTGGATCGGCCATATCCAGGGTTCTCAACCCGTGTGGAGCGCCGTCATCTCGCACGATGACACGGGACCACGAGACGGCGACGACCCGCTCGGGCGCAAGCGCGATCAACGCGGCGCGACACCAGGCCCGAGTGTCCTGCGGTGCCTGCGCACAGGCGGCAGCGACCGCATCATCGTCATACACATGCCGCACTCGGTCGCTGAACGCGGGGAAGATGGATTCGTGGCGGTCGAGCGCCGCCCAACGCAGGTCAAAAGCGGCCAGCCGGGCATCGTTCCACGTGGCGGTCATGCGCCGACGCAATCGCTCCAGTAACTGCCACTTGAGCAGCCACTCGATGCGTGTCGCCGGTTCGCACAGCGCGAGCCGGGCATCGTCATCGGCGTGTCGCACCACGGCGACGTCCCGCAACGCCTGTCCCCACATCGTCACCACTCGTTTCGTAGCCGTATCGGGCCATTGAGGTTCTCCGCGTGTGTCGGTGCCATAGACCCGTGCACCCATCGCGTATACGGCCCCACGCAGGTTCACCTGCATCTGCCAGGCGGTGGTGGAGGCCCCGTCGACCAGCGGCAGTGCCGCGCCGAGCGTCAGATCATGCGAGACCGTATGAAGCGCCTCCACCGGATCGATGAGGTTCAAGCCGGCCGACAGATCAGACAGATCGATGCCAAGCGCCTGGGCGGACTCCAGCAGCCACAGCACCAGACTCGTCGTGCCGAGCTTGAGCAACTGCGGTATCTGCATGCGATTGGCGTCGCCGACGATGACATGCACCCGGCGAAATCGCCGGTCGCTGTGCGGCTCATCACGGGTGTTGACGATGGGCCGGTCGAACGTGGTCTGCAGGCCAAGAGCCGTGTGGATGCTGTCGGCGCGCTGACTGAGTTGGAATCCCGCGCTCTGGCTGTGCTCCCCCAGCCCCACGCGCCCGGAACCCGCGTAGATCTGGCGGGATACGAAATGAGCCGTCAGCAGATCGGCGACCTGCATGAACGGCACCGATCTGAGCATCATGTAGTTCTCGTGCGTTCCCCAACTGGCACCCTTGCCATCCACGTTGTTGCGGTACAGCCTGATGGCCGGGGCGGACGCTTGCGAGGCGGATGCGGCCGCCCGCTCCATCAGCACGTCGCCTGCACAATCGTAGAGAACCGCTTCGAACGGGTCATCCGTCTCCGGGGCGCTGTACTCGGGGTGTGCATGGTCGACATATATCCGACCGGCGTTGGGGGCGATGACATTGGTGATCTGCGATTGGGGTTCGTCGGTCAGCATTTCCGGTCGCGCCTGCGCACGGGCCAACCGGTGCCCACGAGCGTCGTTCACCGGGTCCTCCTGGCCGTAATCCCAGCGGATATGGCTGGTGCGGGGATCGGCGGCCGCCGACACCACCGCCGCCGACAGCCGCTCCGGGCTCGCGTTGGTCGCACCGACCGCGGAAACCGCATATTCGGTCTCCGTGCCCATGATCCGGCGTACGCTCATCGTTCCGCCTCCTGCGCCGGACGCAGCCTAACCGCATGGCCCCCGGCAAGGTTGTTCACCCGTGACCATTGTTGCGGATCGACGTCGAGCACGGTACCCGCGGTTTCGGCGTATTCGTCGTCGACGGCCCGTTTCAACAGCTCCGCGGTTATCGCCATGTTGCGCCGAGATTCGATGGAGGCCTTCACGGCCCTGGTCTTGGCACGATCGACGATGTTCTTGAGCATGGCCCCGGAGACGATATCGGCCAGATACAGTGCGGTCCATCGCCCGCGGTCATCGCACAGATCGGCGATATGACGATGCGCATCGCGGCTATAGGCATCGTTGGCCGTCGCCGCGATCAAGTCGTTCATATCGGTATCCGGTCGCGTGGGCAGATCGTCGGTGAGATAGTGACGCAGGATCTGTCCGGCCTGGCTGCGGTCGGGACGATTCACGCGGATTTTGACGTCGAGCCTGCCTGGGCGCAGCACCGCGGGATCGATCATATCGATACGGTTCGAAGCCCCGATCACCATGACGTTATCCAAGGCGTCCACACCGTCGAGTTCGGACAGGAACTGCGGCACGATGGTCGTCTCCACATCGCTGGAGACCCCCGTGCCACGCGTGCGCAACAGGGAGTCCATCTCGTCGATGAACACGATAACCGGCCGTCCCGAAGCCGCGCGTTCACGGGCCCGCTGGAAGATCATCCGAATCAGCCGCTCGGACTCGCCGACATATTTGTTGAGCAGCTCGGGGCCCTTCACCGAGAGGAACACGCCGGAGCCTGTGGCATCATCCAACGCAAGCGCGTGTGCCACGGCCTTCGCGATCAACGTCTTGCCGTTGCCGGGAGGACCGTACAACAACACCCCCTTCGGCGCCTTGAGCCCATAGCGCTCGAATAGCGAACGGTGGGTGAACGGCAATTGCACCGCGTCACGAATCCGCCCGATCTGCTGCTGCAAACCACCGATATCATCGAAGGTAACGTCCGGCGTCTCCTCAAGCACCAGATCCGTGACGTCCTCACCGGGCAGGACATCCAGCGCGATACGCGACGAGTCGTCGACGATGACACGATCCCGTGCGCTCAACGTCACCGACTCGATTGCCGAGGCTCGCCGCACCGCCACGGCATTGCCGGACGAGTCGACGACGATCAGGCGACCATCCTCGAGCACCTCATGTATCTGACGGATCATGCCGACGCGTTCCGTGCCGCGCTGAGCCACCAGCACCATGCTCTCATTGAGCATGACGCTCGCCCCGCACGCCAGCCGCGCGGCATTCACGTTCGCCGCTACGGGGACGACCATGCGCCTGCCTCCGGCAACGACCTCGGCACTGGTATGGCGCACGCCGAGATCGTCGACGCTCGAGCCCTCGATGCCGACCATCGTGGCAAAGCTCATCGGCGGTCGCGCCAACTGCATGAGCTGCGCCTTCGCCTTGTTCAGTTCACCGCCAGCACGCGTCAACGCCTCCGCCAGGGCGTGGTTCTTTGCCGCAAGCTGGTCGATGCGCGCCGCCATCTCGTCTTCGTTCGCCATGAATCTCCCGTCCGTATAACAGATTACGCATTCCTCGCGCGGGATGGAAAACAACGGCCACGTTAGCGACCGCAGTCTCGGCGATGTCTACTCTCATAGGAAACATTGTCCCAACGGTTACGGAAAATCGACACCATGCACCAACGAACTGCGCAAACCGCCGATACGATGGCCGTGACCCGGCCCACATCCACTCCAGACCTCAGCCATCCCGGGCTGCTCGTCATGGACGTGGATTCGACGCTGATCGACGAGGAGGTCATCGATCTGCTGGGAGCGGCGGCAGGAGTCGGCGAGCAGATCACGGCCATCACGGACCACGCGATGTGCGGCGAACTGGATTTCGCCGGTTCGCTCAAGGCTCGCGTCAAACTGTTGCAAGGACTATCCATCAACATATTGGATGAGGTATACGCCCAGCTTCATTTCACCCACGGTGCACTCGAACTGATCGACGAGCTCCATCGACGCGAGTGGAAGGTCGCCGTGGTCTCGGGCGGTTTCCATGAAATCGTCGACCGGCTGGCCTGTACCGCCCATATCGACCATTGGCTGGCCAACAGGCTGGGAGTCGAACACGGGGCACTCACGGGTGAGGTCATCGGCGATATCGTCACCAAGGATACCAAGCTCCACGCGCTACGACGGTGGAGCGCCGAGGAAGGCATCGACATGGGTCAGACCGTGGCGGTCGGCGACGGTGCCAACGACATTCCGATGATTCGCGCGGCCGGGCTCGGCATCGCCTTCTGCGCCAAACCGGCGGTTCAACGCGAGGCCGATCGGTCCATCGAGCAACGCGATCTGACGCAGGTGCTGGACCTGCTCGCCTGACACCCGGCGGAAAGCATCCGGATGCCGTCGAATCTCAACGGCAATACACCGCGCCACTCAGCCGGGCGCCACGCGCCCAATCCGCGGCCGACATGGCCCGCTTGCCCTGTGCCTTGACGGTGACGAGCTCCAACGGATCCGATGCGGTACCCACCCACACCTCTCGTTTGCCGATGGCCAATTCCCCGGGTTGCAGATGCGTGGGAATCTCGGCCTTCGGGCTCTGGGCGAGACGGACCTGCAGGACATGCAGGGTCGGCATCCGTTCCTCGCCGTCCTCGACGGTCGGGGACTGGGATTGATCCTCCAGCCGGCACCACGCCCCCGGGTGCGGAGTGCAGGCCCGTATCTGGCGATCGACGGCGAACGCCGGGACGTCAAAGCGGATATGGGCATCCTCGACCTCGATTTTCCTGGCGACTTCATAAGCCCCCTGAGGCTGGTCGACCGGTCTAATCTGATCGTCTGCCATGGCCTGCAGCGCGGATGCGAGCAGATGTGCGCCGTCGTCGGAGAGACGCTGCAGAACATCCCCGGCAGTATCGCGCGCTCCGATCTCCAGTGTCGATTGAGCCAGAATCGGCCCCGAATCCATGCCGCGCGTGATGCGAAATACCGTGGCACCGGTCAACGTGTCCCCGGCCCATATCGCACGCTGCACGGGAGCAGCGCCACGCCATTGAGGCAGCAGCGAGAAATGCAGGTTGTACCAGCCCTTGGGCAAGGCATCCAACACGTCCTGCCTGAGGATCTTGCCATACGCCACGACCGCGGCGGCCTCGGCTCCGCTTGCCTTCAACTCGCTGACGAAACAGGGCTCGTTGGGATCGCATTCCAGCACCGGGATACCCAGCTCGATGGCCGTTTCCTTGACGGGGCTGGGTTCAAGACGCCGACCACGGCCCTGCGGCGCGTCCGGCCGCGTCAATACGGCCACGATTTCAAAATGTTCGGTATCTTGAGCGAGCGTCCGCAACGGGGTGACGGCGACGTCCGGGGTACCGGCAAACAGCAAACGCAACATTCGGCTTTACTCCTTCTCCAGTGTGAATCGGATCATTGAACGTTCGGTATGTCTACTCCCGATTCGATAAGCAGCTCACGTAGTCTCGATGCGTTGGAAAAACGAATGCCGCGAATTCCCACTGCGTTCGCCCCGACGATATTCATCGACTTGTCATCGATGAAAATGGTCGACGACGGCTCGATCCGAAAGTCATGGACGGCCCGCTCGAAGATATCTCGATCCGGCTTGCGCATATGCACATACCCCGACACGATTCGGCCATCCAGCTGTCCCAGCACCGGGCAATGCCTCTCGGCCGTGGGGAACAGCTCACGTTCCCAATTCGACAGCCCCCAAACGCCGATACCGGCTGCCTTGAGATCGTTGATCAGCATTCGCGCCCCCGGCACGGGGCCGACCAACGAATCCTCGAAATTGGCCAGATAGTATTCCAGAATGTCCGCCCAACGATCGCCATGGGTGCGTCTCATCCATGCGACCCCCTCCTCCGGAGTCGCACCCTTATCCATGAGATCATTGCCGTCGTAGAACCCGGATACATCGTTGTCGAGAAACATATCGATGGTGTGTTGGCTGTATCGCGGTATCAGTGCCGCGGCCGGATCCCAATACAACAGCACATTGCCGAAATCAAACATCACATCGCGAATCGGCTCGCCACTCACCGCGGCGGCGGCACCATGCGCCTCGATCACGTCATAAGCCATGTCCGGCTCTCCAGGCCAACCCTTCATCGGTTATCTCCTTCAACGCTCGATGTTGCGTCCTCGGTCGAACGGACGCCTGTCGTTCAATGGTTCCATGCTGTCACGACGTGTGGGAGGCACGGCGCACGAATCGCTAGAGCAGATCCTTGGGATCGAGTTGAAACCGAAGTTCGCCAGGCGTGCGCGTCGCCACGTGTTTGGCCACGGCGTCGCGCAGATCAAGCGCGAACCGCGCGCGATACGACACCGGCACACGCACGATCGCCTTGACGCGGTCACGGGTCTCGTCCAGCTCCCTGGCGTCCATCGTCGGCGGCTGCGCGATGGGGACGGGCCCCAGCACGGCGGGTATATCCTGCCCATCCACATGTATCGTGGCATGGTCTCCTCCTCCCACCACGCCAAGCGTGCGCAGCAATGCCTGGACGGCATCTCGCCTACCCCAGATGCACGCACAGGGCAGCACGGGCGGCAGGGCGGTCTGACGCCGTTCCTCAAGCTCATAGGCGGCGAGTCGAGCCGAGTTCCAAAGCACCAGCGACTGGCCCAACACGGGATCGCTTTCCCCGATCAACAAGGCCTGTCCGCCCTCGGCGCGAGGTCTGCACAGCGATACGGCCCGCATCCACGCGTTGAGCACGTCGATACGCGCATCGACCCCGCGGGCATACAGGCTGGTCCACGCGTCGAGTATGGCCACCGCCTCATACCCATGTGAATCGGCAGGCGTGACCAGCGGCTCCGCCCCGGGGGTCGCGATCACGATCATCGGCCGCCGGGGAATCGCATCGATGACGCCCTTGGGTTGTTCAGGGGCGGAAATAATCATCGGCACGTTTCGGAACAATCGGCTCAGTTCCTGAGCGGTTCCCGCCGCACCCACACGCACCATGCGCAACCGCCGATTGCCGCAATGAGGGCAACGCCAATCCCCCGCCGCCGCGCCGCACCATCCACAACGCGGGGCAGGACCCGAGACCTGCAGCAACGGTCCGGTGCATTTGAGACATCGCGCCTGCCGATGACAATGCGCGCAACTGAGGGACTGCGTCACTCCGGATTGCGGGATCGACAGCAGGACCGGGCCTCGCTCCAGCGCCTCCTTCAGCACGTGCACAGCGAAATGTGGGACCCGGGCACCGACGGTCGGATCGGCAAGCCGGACGAGCTCTTCACGGTTAAGCCAGCGGATCCACGGCGAGCGGTCCGCCACCACCGCGGGCAGCGGATGAATCGCGGTGCTCGGCCCGCTCACCACGATCGTTTCGCCCGTGCCATGCATCGACACCTCGGCCTCGCTCACCGCACTGCGAGCATTGGACATCACCACCGCGACGCCATGATGGGCGTGCGCCCGCAGCCGCAGCACGCCACGCGCATTGGCATACGGCATCATCCCATCGGCCTGCTGGTAGGCAACATCCTCAACGATGGCAAATAACGCGGGGCCACGGACCGGAGCATACATCGCCGCCCGAGGTCCGATCACGCAGGTGACACCGCCACTGGCCGCGGCGCAGAACGCCCGATATCGCTGCTCGGGAGCCAACGCTGCGCCCAGCACGAGATAATCGCCGTGCACCGAGCCATGAACCGCATGTTCGGCCGGAAACGCCTTGAGCCCAAGACGCTGCAACGCGCGGCCAACCATGCGGGTCTCGCGCATGCCGGGCAACACCAGGACGGCCGATTTGCCATGGGTCATGGCATCGAGCGTCAGCGCGGCGAGATCCGCGGCCCACTGCGCCTGCCCGGGAAGCATGTCAAGCACGAATGCGCCGAAGCCGGAGCCCTCGACGCCATCAAGCAGCAGTTTGGATTGCCCGTAGGAACGTTCGACCTCGCGCACTGCCTGGGTGAGCCGCGGATAGTCGGCGGCACGCAACGGCCGGTGTTCAGGTCCGGAACCGTCCGGTCGCCAGATCGGCTCCTGATCGACCCGCGCCACCCGTGCGGGCAACGCCAACCGCACGATATTGGCCCGAGTGCCGCCGTAGATATCCGCGATGGCGCCGATGTCGTCGCGCAACGCGTCGTCAACCAGCACGTGCGGCGTGACGACACGCTCCAGAAAACGCAACGAGGAATACGGCGCCTGCGATCGCTCGACGCGCGCCCAGATGATGCCATTAACGCGTCGACCCGCGAACCGCACCCGGACCATGACCCCCGGCTGCGCGCTATGCGCGTACCGCTCCTCTACCAGATAGTCGAAGGTCGTTCCCAGATGCGTGGCCTGCACATCGAGCACCACCTGGGCAATCGGCAGCTCGGCCGCGGGAACGCGCTCGGCGCTGGCGCGCTGACGTCGCCTGCGTGGGGCCATCCCCGCAAAGGCGAGCTGCTCGGCATCGATCTGACTCATACCTTCGATTCTATGGCAGTGGGATTCACCGCACGATTTCCGGGTCCTTCACCCACCACGGACGCAGCGGATAACGGTCGGTCCCCTCGTCATTCGGCTTGACGCACAGGAACTGGTGAATCTGAATGTTGTCCAGCTCGAAATTCAACGCCGAACCGGCCATATACATCCCCCACAGGCGAGCCTTGGGTTCGCCGACCATGGCCACCGCCTCATCCCAGCGCTCCTGCAGATTGTGGTTCCAATGGTGCAGGGTCAGCGCATAGTGCTGGCGCAGGTTCTCCTGATGGATGACCTCGAATCCGGTGTCCTGTATCACCGTTTCGATCTCGCCCGGCGAGGCGAGTTCGCCGTCGGGGAAGATGTACCGATCGATAAACGCGCCGGCCGTCTTGTTGTCGGTCGATCTCGTTCGTGTGATCTGGTGATTGAGCAGACGGCCGTTGGGCTTGAGTTTGTCGAGAATCTCCTTGAAATACGGCGCGTAGTTCTTGAATCCCACATGTTCCATCATGCCCAGCGAGCAGACGGCGTCGAAATCGCCTTCCGGCACATCACGGTAATCCATCTGCCGTATCTCGGCAAGGTCCTCCAGACCCTCGCGCTTGATCCATTCCCGTCCCCACTGCACCTGCTCTTCTGCAAGCGTGACGCCGATGACGTGGATGCCGCGTTTTGCCGCCAACACCTCCATCGAGCCCCAACCGCAGCCGATGTCAAGCAGTCGGCCACCGGCCTTGACGTCGAGCTTGTCGAGCACCAGATTCAGTTTGCGTTCCTCGGCGGCCTCCAGCGTGTCCTGCGGCGTATTGAAGACGGCGCAGGTATAGGTCATGGATGGGCCGAGGAACAGCCGGTAGAAATCGTTGGATTGATTGTAGTGATAACTCACCGTGGCGGCGTCCCCCGCCTTCGAATGCGGCACGAGCCCCTCGAGCATCCGCTTGGTTCTGCTGGGTCCCTCGATATCGGGGACCTGAGGATGTCGGATGCCATGACCGGCGACCGCTGCGAAAATGCGCGCGAGCTGGGTCGGACTCGCCATATGCATGGAGGACTTGAGGGCGGTCAACTGCTTGAACACCGCGTACGGATCCCCGGGCAACAGTTCCGGAGAATCGATGTCGCCCTGCACGTAGGCCCGGGCAAGCCCCAGATCATTGGGATGCTCGACCATGTAATACACCGCCCGGGAGTTCTTCACGTCCAGATGCAACGAGGCATCGGGCCTTCCGAACTGCGAGCCGTCAAACGCCTTGACATTAAGATCCGCATCGTCGTCCACGAAGGCGGCAACCATATCGGCAACGTTCATACCATCATCTTCACTTTCATACCGGTCGTGTCCGGCACGACCGCCAATCATTGTCTCAATCCACTGTCTTGTAGTAATTCACTGCCCTGTCCCAGTCCACGTCTCCGCTTCACGCCCGTGTCGTCGGTACGTGGTGATCGAGCGCCTTCCCGCCTTGGAATTCCACCCGCGCGACCACGACATCGGCGGGCATTGGCAGGCACTCGACAGACATCGACCCGCTCAGCGCAACGCCGCGAGCAACTCGTCGACCTTGTCGGTACGCTCCCATGTGAAATCAGGGTCTTCACGACCAAAATGGCCGTATGCCGCGGTTTTCAGGTATATCGGGCGCAACAGATCGAGCTCGTCGATAATGGCGGCAGGGCGCAGGTCGAAGACCTTGCGCACGGCCTGCTGAATCCGTTCGCGGGTGACCCCGGCGATCTCACTGCCGAAGGTCTCCACATTCACGCTGACCGGGTCTGCGACGCCGATGGCGTAGGAGATCTGGACCTCTACCTTATGCGCCAGCTTCGCCGCCACGATGTTCTTGGCCACCCAACGCGCAGCATACGCCGCGGAACGATCCACCTTGCTCGGATCCTTGCCGGAGAACGCGCCGCCGCCGTGATGCGCGGCGCCGCCGTAGGTATCGACGATGATCTTGCGTCCGGTCAGACCGGCGTCGGCCGCCGGGCCGCCCAACACGAATGACCCGGTCGGGTTGACCAGCACACGAAAATCGTCATGCTCAAGCGACGAGCCGCAGACCTCGTCGAGCACCGGCGTAATCACGTGATCGAGAAGCTGCCGCTTAAGCCAATCCTGCGTCGCCTGCGGATCGTGCTGCGTCGAAATGAGCACGGTGTCGATGCGCACCGGTCGATCATGCTCGTCGTACTCTATGGTCACCTGCGTCTTGCCGTCGGGACGCAGATGCTCGATGACGCCGTTCTTGCGCACCTGCGCGAGACGATAGGCCAAGCGATGGGCCAGGTGAATCGGCAAAGGCATCAGCACATCGGTCTCATCGCAGGCATAGCCGAACATCACGCCCTGGTCGCCGGCGCCTTGCGCCTCATAGCGCTCTTCGCGCGAGGCAGCGGTTTCCTGCTCGTGGTTGAGCCTGGACACACCCTGATTGATCTCGGCGCTTTGCGCGCTGAGCGCCACCAGGACGCCGCAGGAGTCGGCATCCAACCCGATATCGGAACTGGTGTAACCGATGTTTTTCACCACCGTGCGCACGATCTGCTGGATATCGCTGTACCCTTCGCTCGTCACCTCGCCATACACGAAGAACTGGCCGGTTGTCGCGGAGGTCTCCACCGCAACGTGCGAATGGGGATCCTGACGCAACATATCGTCCAATACCGCATCGGAAATCTGGTCGCATATCTTGTCCGGATGACCCTCGGTCACCGATTCGGCTGAAATTAAACGACGTTCCATGGCACCTTCCTCACTGATCACTATGACCTCACTTCTCTTGCGGCGTACCGGCTCCGTGGGTCCGCAACGAGAATGGTTGCGAAAATACTACGCCCCGGTCTGTCTTCATATGCTCGTTGCATACTTCGACAAAACGGGGCGTTGACGGCACGTCATGCGAACGCACGGCGCAATCGTCGTGAAGCCGTCGCGGTCAGCTCATCAGTTGCCTTCGGACAGATCATCCTCGCCGAGGGTTTCTTCGAGCAGGCCTTCGTTGATTTCGCGGAAGGCGATAGACAACGGCTTCTCCTGATTCTGATATTCGACGAGCGGTCCGACGTTCTGCAGCAGGCCTTCGTTGAGCTGCGTGAAATACGAATTGATCTGACGGGCACGCTTGGCCGCGAAGATGGACAGCGCGTACTTCGAATCAGCGTGTTCCATGAGATGGTCAATCGTCGGATTCGCCAATCCCTGCGGATGAGGCTCAGTGCCAAATGCCATAGATATATCTCCCAATCGTCTTATCAAGCCATAAAGACTCTTATCATGTCCATGATAGTCCAATACCTTGATTTTCCTACGGAAGCATCGAGATGGCTCTCATACGGATCAAAAGCGACGAAGATCGCCGGTCGGATTGCCGGTTTGCCGGATTGTCAGGCTGACAGGTTGACCGGCTGCCGGGCTAGCAGGCTGACAGGCTGACAGGCTGATGGATTGTCTACTTGCCGGATTGAGCATCCTTCTGGTTCCAGCATGCGAACGTCAGCGGGACATTATATGCGTCCACGCACTTGAATAAGGGCATGCACATGCGATCGGAAAAACTCATGAAAGGCCGGATGTTCGCCGGCGCCCGCGCACTCTACAGGGCTGCGGGTGTCGATGGAAACGACTTCGGCAAGCCCATCGTCGCCATCGCGAATTCCTTCAGCGAATTCGTACCCGGCCACGTCCATCTCAACAAGGTCGGTCGTCTGGTCTCTCAGGCGGTCAAGGAGGCCGGCGGCATCCCGCGTGAATTCAACACGATCGCCGTGGACGACGGCATCGCCATGGGACATACCGGCATGCTTTACTCACTGCCCAGCCGTGATCTCATCGCGGACGCCGTGGAATATTCCGTCAACGCTCACTGCGCCGACGCCTTAATATGCATCTCAAACTGCGACAAGATAACCCCCGGGATGCTTATGGCCGCACTACGGCTCAACATCCCCACGATCTTCGTTTCCGGCGGTCCGATGGAGGCCGGGACAACGACGCTATCCGACGGCACGAAGAAAAGCACCGACCTCATCGACGTCATGTACGCGAGCGCGGACGACCACGTCTCACAGCGCGACCTATTGTCCTATGAGACCTCCGTGTGCCCCACCTGCGGCTCGTGCGCCGGCATGTTCACCGCCAATTCCATGAACTGCCTCACCGAGGCGCTCGGTCTGGCGCTGCCGGGCAACGGCACGGTGCTCGCCTCCCACGGCTACCGCAAGCAGCTCTTCGAGAAGGCCGGGAAGATGATCGTCCGGCTCGCCGATCGTTACTATCACGAGGACGATTCCTCGGTGCTGCCCCGCAACATCGCCACCGCGCATGCCTTCCAAAACGCCATGACCATGGATGTGGCCATGGGCGGTTCGACCAACACCGTGTTGCATATCCTCGCCGCCGCCCAGAGCGCCGACGTCGATTTCACACTCAACGACATCGAGAAGATCAGCCACGACGTGCAGTGCATCTGCAAGGCCAGTCCCTCGGGCCCTTGGGAGATATCCGACGTCCACCGCGCCGGCGGCATCTGCGGCATTCTGGGCGAGCTCGATCGTGGCGGCAAACTCCACCAGGACGTGCATTCGATCGATTATCCATCGCTCGAGGCGAAACTCGACGCCTGGGACATCATGCGCCCGACCTGCACGGATGAGGCCAAGCAACTGTACCGCGCCGCGCCCGGCGGCATCGTGTCGCCCGAACCATGGACCCATGAGACCCTGTTCGAAGCGCTCGACACCGACCGCGTCAAGGGAGCGATCCACGATCTGGACCATCCTGCCGTGGCAGAGGGCGGGCTCGCCGTCCTGCGCGGCAATCTGGCACCGGACGGCTGCGTGGTGAAGACCGCGGGCGTCCCCAAGGAGAATTGGCATTTCCGCGGGCCCGCGCTGGTCGTCGAATCGCAGGAACAGGCCGTCGAGGTCATTCTCAACGACACACTCAAACCCGGCCAGGCCCTGGTCATCCGCTATGAGGGCCCGAAGGGCGGGCCGGGCATGCAGGAGATGCTCTATCCGACGTCCTTCGTCAAAGGCAAGGGCATCGGCAAAGACGTCGCTCTGATCACCGACGGACGCTACTCCGGTGGATCTTCCGGGCTGGCCATCGGCCACGTCGCTCCGGAGGCCGCCAGCAAAGGGAACATCGCACTGATCCGCGACGGCGATACCATCGTCATCGATATCCCGAACCGTCGTATCGACGTTGATCTGAGCGACGAGGAGCTCGCCCAACGACGCTGCGAGCTGGAGGCTGGAGACGGCTACGTGGCTCATCGAGATCGCAAGGTCTCGCTGGCGCTGAAGGCCTACGCCGCCTTCGCCCGCTCGGCGGACAAGGGAGCCACGCGCGACCCGCAACTCATCAACAGGCTTTCGGGGCTGGCGTAACCGGCAATCCTGCCGCGCCTTGCATGGGGCCGTCGGTTCGTGGGCTGCAGAGCGCGGCCATGAATCGGCGGCTCTACGTGTACGAAGACGTAAAACGTAAATGTAAATGAAGATGATGCTATATACGAACGCGGCATGCGTTATATGCGGGCGCATGCGTACACGTCATCTGTATGCGTGCCCCTTGTGTTTCGATGCGTACCCCCATGTTTCGTGGTGTATACGGTTTGCCTCGAAATCCCCCGAATGTGTGCGTCTATGGGGAAAACTCACAAAAAACGGAAACCCGCACGCGTCACGGACAGCAGACGACGAAAGGTCATTGAAAGTACCCGAGAAAGCAAACCCACACGTATCGCAGACAACAAACTACGAACGATCATCGAAGACACCTGAAAAAGAAATCTAACATGTCGTGGGCAACAGACGACAAACGACAGATGACAGATGACGCATAAGATGACGGACAAAGGATCGATCCGAGCGAACAGACTGGTCCGGTCGAAAGGTGGCTTGCGCTCCTTGGCGATGATGACACACCTATGGCGACACGCACCACCTAGGTGACATCGCACTGCCTGGGTGATGTCAAATTCAGTCGAAGGGCAGCAGATGCTCCCTGGCGACGACGATGACCGCGCGTGTGACGGCTTCTGCGAATTCAGTCGAGAGGCAGCGCGTACTCCCTGGCGATGACGGTCCACAACTCGTCCGCGGCCTTACGCACCGTGGTGTTCACGATGGTCACGTCGAATTCATGTTCGCTTTCCAACTCCAGTCGCGCCGTTTCGAGCCGCTTGCGACGCTGCTCCTCGTTCTCGGTGCCGCGGCCTATCAGTCGCCGCACGAGTTCGTCGTAGCTTGGCGGCGCTAGGAACACGTATACGACGTCCAATCCCAGACGAGCGGCCTCCTGTTTGACCCGATGGGCGCCCTGCAGATCGATTTCCAGAATCGTGGGGACACCCGCGGACACATGGTCGAGCACCGGCTGCAAAGGCGTGCCGTAGTGAGCCATGTTATGGACTACGGCGGTTTCGAGGAAATATCCGGCCCGTTGCTTCGCCGCGAACTCGTCCTCGGTCATGAACCAGTATGTCGTGCCGTCGATCTCACCTGGGCGCGGGGCGCGCGTCGTAGCGGAAACGGAAACCCATACTTCAGGATGCTTGGCTCGTAACGCGGCTTCCACGGTACCCTTGCCGACCGCAGTGGGTCCGGTGAGCACCATCAGTCGCCCAGCATGACCAGAAGCATTCGCCTTCACGGCGTCCGGCTCGTCTACATCATGGTTTGCGCCGCCGCGTTCTTGATCCCGCATGCTGCTGTGCGACATGGGTTCATCGTGCATCAAAGTCACCTCTTATCACTCCTTCATCAGTCACTCGTGTCATGACGCGCGATGACGCCAGATGACGCCAGATGACACGTGATATAACGCCATCACGCGCCATCACGTCAAAAGCCGATCGTCGTTATCCGCGCCTTCGCTGGTCGCCTCCAGCAAAGCCTGCCGGACATCAAGCGCAACGCTCTCCGTAGCCTGGGACAGTTGCACGATATCGGGTCCGTGCGCCGCGATGAACCTCGAAACCGTGACCAAAACGTTGCCTCTGGTCCCCTTGAACACGGTTTTCAGGTCCTTGGCCTCCGCGCCCTGCCACCCGTACCCCGGAGAAAGGATAGGACCGGAAAAATCCGCCGGATTCAACGAATGGTCACTCATCCAGTGACCGATTGTGGCACCGATGATCAGACCGACCGAGCCCATGCCGGTGATGCCGTCATTGAATCGTTGCGCGTTCTTGGCGATGCCGTAGGCAACGGTTTTGCCCCGGTAGTCGCCGCTCTGCCGGATGGCGGTCTGCAGGCTGGCACCCTCCTGGTTCGAAGTCAGGGACGCGATGAAAACGCCGCGGCCGTAATCCAGCGCCTCGTTGATCAGCCCGGACAACGACCGCGCGCCGTAATACGGCAGCAGGGTAATCGCGTCGGCGAGCATGGGCGAATCGGGGTGGAAATACGCGTCGGCCAACGCCGAAATCGTCGTCTGCAGTCCGCCGTGAAGGCAATCGACGATGGTGATCACGTCCATCTGTCTGGCCGCGTACAGCACGCGTTCCAAAGCCTCGAATCCTTTCGAACCGTATCGTTCGAACATGGGGGTCTGGAACTTGACCGCGGCCGCCCTACCCCGCATCGCCTGGAGCATACGCATGGAAAACAACTCCGCACCCTGCGCATCGACGTCATATCCCCAATCGGCGAGAATCCTGCGATGGGGATCGATGCCGACGCAGAGCGGGCCGTATTCCGCCATAGACGCGCTTAACCGCATGCCGAAATCGGCGCGTATCGATGACGGTGTCTGCGGCACTGCCTTGTGTTCCATCAGTTGTCCTGTTCATCCATGGCGAAGAGCTGCCGGGCGTGATCCTGGATACTCATGATCTGATAATCGTTGCGTTTGATGGCTTCAATGGCCATGAGCACGGCGGAGAACTCGGTGATGGTGGTGAATTGCGGCAGATCGGCGGCGATGGCCGCCACACGAATCGAATAACCATCCGAACGCGATCCGCGAGAGTTCGGGGTGTTGAGGATCATGTCGATCTTGCCCTCCTCGATCAGATCAACCACGTTCTTGCCTATGCCGCCTCTGGCGTGTTCCACGGGCAGCGGCGCGGTCGGATCGGTATCGACGCGCGTCGAGATCTTATCGACGATCTTGGAATCGATGCCATATCGACGCAGCACCGAAGCGGTGCCCTCGGTGGCGCAGATGGTGAAACCGAGTTCGATCAAGCGCACCGCCATCAACGGCAGCTGCCGTTTATCCGTATCGTTCACCGATAGGAAGACGGTGCCGGATGTCGGCAACCCGCCTTTGTAGGCCGCCAACTGGCTCTTCGCGAACGCGTGCGGGAAATCGCGGTCGAAGCCCATGACCTCGCCGGTCGAGCGCATCTCCGGCCCCAGCAGCACGTCCACGGTCTTCCCCACCGGCGTGTGGAAACGTTTGAACGGCAGGACGGATTCCTTGACCGCCACCTGCTGACCGGGGTGGATCACGCTGCCGTCGTCCTTGGGTAGCAGAAGGCCGCGCCGGCGTTGATCGGCAACGCTTTCCCCCACCAACAGTCGGGCCGCGGCTTTCGCGAGGGCCACACCGGTCGCCTTCGAAGCGAACGGCACGGTGCGCGATGCCCGTGGGTTGGCCTCGATGACGTAGAGCGTGTTGGACATAAAGGCGTATTGGACGTTGAGCAGTCCCTGCACGCCACAGCCGCGTGCGATGGCCAGGGTGGCCTGACGCAAGCGATCGATCTGATCGTCGGACAACGTGCTGGGCGGCAACGTGCAGGCCGCGTCGCCGGAATGGACACCCGCCTCCTCGACATGTTCCATGATGCCGCCGATATAGAGCTCATGGCCGTCGAACAACGCGTCCACGTCGATCTCGATGGCATCCTGAAGGAATTTATCGATGAGCAGCGGTGAAGGCAATCGCCCCGAAACCACGGTGTCGGCCTTCGCCTGCTCGATCGCACGATTCACATAGGTCTCCAGCTGCCGATCGTCGTACACGATCTCCATGCCTCGCCCGCCCAGCACGTAGCTGGGGCGCACCAGGACGGGGTACCCGATCTGATGGGCGGAGTCCTTCGCCTCTTGCAGATTGAGCGCCGTGCCGTAGCGTGGCGCGTTGAGATGCTCCTTGCGCAGCACCTCACCGAAAAGCTCGCGATTTTCGGCCAGATCGATATGCTCGGGCGAGGTGCCCAGAATCGGTACGCCGGCATCCTTGAGTCGGGCGGCCAGAGACAGCGGTGTCTGCCCGCCCAGCTGCACGACCACGCCCTTCACCGGCCCCATGCGCTTCTCGGCCTGATAGATCTCCAACACGTCCTCGAAGGTCAGCGGCTCGAAGTACAACCGGTCTGACATGTCGTAATCGGTCGAAACGGTTTCCGGGTTGCAGTTGACCATGATGGTGTCATAGTCCTTGCCCAGTTCCTGGACGGCGTGCACGCAGGTGTAGTCGAACTCGATCCCCTGCCCGATGCGGTTGGGACCGGAACCGAGGATGATCACGGCTGGCCGCGTACGGGGTCGCAGCTCGGATTCGTCGGCGTAGCACGAGTAGTAATACGGCGTCACCGCGTCGAATTCGGCGGCGCAGGTGTCCACCGTCTTATAGACAGGATGCAGGCCGTAGCTCCAGCGCAGCTCTCGCACCACGTTTTCGCCCTGCTTGCCGAAATGCCGAAGCCGCGCGACCTGCACGTCGGACAGCCCCGCACGCTTCGCCTTCAGCAGCAGGCGGGGACCTAGCGTCTCGGCTTGCCTGACCTGCATGGCGGTCGCGTTGATCAGTGCGAACTGGTGGATGAACCAGGGATCGATCTTGGTCTGGTCGAATATCTGCTGTTCGCTGGCGCCGCCCCACAATGCGCGTTGAATCTGGAGATAGCGGTGCTCCGTTGGGATATGAATCCGTTCGAGCAGTGATGCGACCTCGTCGGCGTCCGGGCGTTCGCCGTCCCAGCTGAAGCCCATGTGCCGCTTGTCGATGGAACGCATGGCCTTGCCCAAAGACTCCTGGAAGTTGCCTCCCAACGCCATGGCCTCGCCCACCGATTTCATGGAGGTGGTCAGCAGCGGATCGGCGCCTGGGAACTTCTCGAACGCGAACCGCGGGATCTTCGTCACCACGTAGTCGATAGTCGGCTCGAAACTGGCCGGCGTCGACTGGGTGATGTCGTTGCGTATCTCGTTGAGCGTGTAGCCCAACGCGAGTTTGGCAGCGATCTTCGCGATGGGGAAGCCCGTCGCCTTCGACGCCAGAGCCGAGGACCGTGACACGCGCGGGTTCATTTCGATGACGATGATACGACCGTTGCTGGGATTGACCGCGAACTGGATATTGCAGCCACCGGTTTCGACGCCGACTCCGCGAATAATGGCGATGCCGATATCACGCATCCGCTGGTATTCACGATCGGTCAGGGTGAACATGGGGGCCACGGTGATCGAATCGCCGGTATGTACGCCGACCGGGTCGACGTTCTCGATCGGACAGACGACCACGACGTTGTCCTTGGCGTCGCGCATCAGCTCGAGCTCATATTCCTTCCAGCCTTCGATGCCCTCCTCGACCAGCACCTCGTCGGTCGGCGAGTAATGCAGCCCGGCCCCCGCGATACGCAGCAGCTCCTCATGATCGTGTGCGATGCCCGAACCGAGGCCGCCCATGGTGAAGCTGGGCCTGATCACAACCGGGTATCCCAGATCCTCGACGATGCTTTCGACCTCGTCCAACGAATGGGCGACGGCGGAACGCGCCGACTCACCGCCGGCCTCGTCGACGACATGCTTGAATTGCTCACGATCCTCGCCACGGTTGATGGCCTCGAGCGAGGCGCCGATCAGCTCCACATGGTAGCGGTCCAGCACGCCGGCCTGCCCCAAGGCAACGGCCGCGTTCAAGGCGGTCTGACCACCAAGTGTGGGCAACAGGGCGTCGGGGCGTTCCTTGGCGATGATGCGCTCGAGTATGGCCGTGTCGATGGGCTCGATGTAGGTCGCGTCGGCCATCTCCGGATCGGTCATGATGGTGGCGGGATTGGAGTTGACCAGGATGACGCGTATACCCTCTTCACGCAGTACACGGCAAGCCTGGGTGCCGGAATAATCGAATTCCGCCGCCTGGCCGATGACAATCGGACCGGAGCCGATCACCATCACCGATGAGATGTCGCTGCGTTTAGGCATTGTGCTGTCCTCCCTGTGCGGAATCCATGAGTTCCACGAAACGGTCGAAAAGATATGCCGCGTCATGCGGGCCGGCCGCGGCTTCCGGATGGTATTGAACGGAGAAGGCCGGGATGTCGACGCATTGCAACCCCTCGACGACATTGTCGTTGAGATCGACATGAGAGACGAAGACCTTGCCAAAATGGCCCTGCTCATACGGTGACGTCACGGCGTCGCCGATTGGCGCATCCACCGCGAATCCGTGATTATGCGTGGTGATTTCGACCTTGCCGGTCGTCGTATCCATCACCGGCTGGTTCACACCGCGATGACCGAATTTGAGCTTGTAGGTGTCAAAGCCCAACGCGCGCCCGAAGAGCTGGTTGCCAAAGCAGATGCCGAAGAAGGGATACCCCGCGTCGAGCACACGCCGCAGCAGTTCGACCATGGGTTGCGCCTGTTCGGGATCGCCGGGACCATTGGAGAAGAAGACGCCATCGGGGTGCAGCGCCTGGATCTGCTCGAACGTGGTGTTGGAGGGCACCACATGGACGCGGCACCCGCGTTCGGCCATACGGTGCGGCGTCATCATCTTGAGCCCCAAATCAACCGCGACGACGGTGAACAGCGGATCCTTGCCCGCGAATGCGCCCGCCGGTTCGACGGTATACGAACGCTCGGTGCTGACCTCGTCATACAGCCGTCGACCCTGCATCCGTGGAGAGGCCTTGACCTCCTGAACCAGTGAGTTGATGCCGCGCAGCGTGCCGGACGAGACATCCAACAACGCGTCGCCGCTGAAGATTCCAGCGCGCATCACACCTGCCGAACGCAGATGGCGCACAAGCTTGCGTGTGTCGATGTCGCTGATGCCCACGATGCCGTGCCGGGCGAGATCGTCGGTTAGTCCTCCATCGGCACGCCAATTGCTGGTGGTGGGGCTGGGCTCACGCACCACATATCCCGAAACCCAGATCCGTGAGGATTCCGGATCCTCGTCGTTGACGCCCGTGTCACCGATATGAGGGAACGTCTGCACCACGATTTGTCGGTCGTAGCTCGGGTCGGTAAGCGTCTCCTGGTAGCCGGTCATGCCGGTGGAAAACACGATCTCACCAAGGGTGGAGCCGGTCGCACCATATGGAGCGCCGACGAATATCTGCCCATCTTCCAATACGAGTACGGCATCGGTTGTCCTGTAGCCGCCAAAGGCGGTGTCGCTGTGATTCACCACAATCCCTCCCTGACCGTTTACGGCCAAGATTACCGGCCGATTGGGACTCGCGGCTCGACCGACAACCGCCTCAATCGGGCTTATTCAGTCTGGTCGGTGTCTTCAGGCACTTCGGCGATCGGCGCGTCGTGCTCGTCGCGTCCAACAGCCGGATCGTTCACCGTCGCCTTCCCGCTGTCCTCGTTCAGTTCGTCACCGGAAGAATGCTGCTGAATTTCAGTCGACGTGTCAGTCGACGTCTCATCGGGTCCTTCCGATGGGTGCAAAGCATCGGCCTCCGGCGTCGGTTGGGCATCATCGGCGGAAGAAGTCTCCGCCGGGTTCTCCTGCAGCAGATCCTTTTCGAAGTCATAACCCGTTTTATCGAGACACAGCGAGCTGAGCAGGCCATGGATGAAGGACAAGGACTCGTCATCGCTGAGGGTTTTGGCCAGACCGAGCGCCTCGTCGATGGCCACCTTATCGGGTACCTCATCGTTGCCGATGATCTCCCAAGCGGCAATTCGCAGAATGTTGCGGTCGACGACCGCCATACGTTTGATATTCCAGCCGGTGGAATGCTCCGTCAACGCCCGGTCGATCGTCGCGAAATGATCCGCGACACCGCGCACGATGGTGACGGCGTATTCGGGCAATGGGGTCTGCGCACCGGGCCGAGCTATCCGCTCAGCAAGAAGGGACAGGATGTCCTGCCCCTTCTCATCGGCCTCGTACAACGTGTTCAGCGCCCGTTTACGAGCTGTGGAACGTGCCATGCGTGCTGTCCCCGATCAGTTCTCACGTCCGAGGTAAGAGCCGTCGCGTGTATCGACCTTGACCTTCTCGCCCTCGCCCACGAACAACGGCACCTGAATCTCGGCGCCGGTTTCGACCGTGGCCGGCTTGGTTCCGGCATTCGACCGATTGCCCTGCACACCTGGCTCGGTGTGGGTCACGCTGAGAATCACCGATGCGGGAAGCTCGACATTCAACGGATTGCCGTCGTGGAAGCTGATGATGCAGTCGGTTCCCTCGAGCAGGAACTTGCTCTGCTCCCCCACCATGGCGCGCGGAATGCTGACCTGATCGTAGGTGGTCATGTCCATGAAGACGAAATTATCGCCGTCTTCATACGAATATTGCAGCGTGCGGTTGTCGACGGTTTCGAATTCCATCTTCATGCCGGCATTGAATGTGCGGTCGACGATCTTGCCGGAAAGCACATTCTTAATGGTCGTGCGCACGAAAGCCGGACCCTTGCCTGGCTTGACATGCTGGAACTTCGTGACAGTCCACAACTGCCCATCCAGATTCAGCACCGATCCGTTCTTGATATCATTGGTAGTTTGTGCCACGTATAGTCACCTTTATTTCTTGAAATTGCAGACAATGCACGATTGTCTCGCCTATTATGCCATGACGCATAGAAAAGGGGGGACCCGGTTGATACCAACCGAATCCCCCCTGCTTGATCTTCATCGATTCCGTCCATCGATCACCGTATCAGATACGATGTCGATGGTCGGAACAGACGACCTAATCCGAACTACTCGATGATCTTGGTGACACGACCGGAACCGACCGTACGGCCGCCTTCACGAACTGCGAAGGTCAGGCCCTCCTCCATGGCGATGGGCTGAATAAGCTCAACGGTGAAGGTGGCGTGATCGCCAGGCTGGACCATCTCGATGCCTTCCGGCAGCGTGATGACGCCGGTGACGTCGGTGGTACGGAAGTAGAACTGCGGACGGTAATTGGAGAAGAACGGCGAATGACGGCCACCCTCATCCTTGGTCAGCACGTAGACTTCGCCCTCGAACTTGGTGTGCGGAGTCACGGTTCCCGGCGCTGCCAGAACCTGGCCACGCTCGACGTCGTCGCGGTTGATACCACGCAGCAACAGACCGGTGTTGTCTCCGGCCTCGGCCTCATCCATCTGCTTGTGGAAGGTCTCGATGGAGGTGACGGTGGTGGTGCGAGTGGGACGAATACCGACGATCTCAACGTTGGTGTTGACCGGCAGCTTGCCGCGCTCGACACGACCGGTGACCACGGTGCCACGACCGGAGATGGTGAAGACATCCTCGATAGGCATGAGGAACGGCTTGTCGAGATCGTGAACCGGGGTCGGGATGTAGTCATCGACGGCATCCATAAGATCCTTGATGCTCTGGACCCACTTGTCGTGATCCGGGGCATCGTCATGCAGCGCGCCGTACGCGGAGGTATGAATGACAGGGCAGTCACGATCGAAACCGTTCTCTTCCAGCAGATCGCGGACTTCCTCTTCGACGAGTTCGATAAGCTCTTCATCGTCGACCATATCGCACTTGTTCAGCGCGACGAGGATCTTCGGAACGCCGACCTGACGGGCGAGCAGAACGTGCTCGCGGGTCTGGGCCATCGGGCCATCGGTGGCCGCGACCACGAGGATCGCGCCATCCATCTGTGCGGCGCCGGTGATCATGTTCTTGACGAAGTCGGCGTGTCCGGGGCAGTCCACGTGAGCGTAGTGGCGCTTCTCGGTCTGATACTCGATATGGGCGATGTTGATCGTGATACCACGCTGCTGCTCTTCAGGCGCGGCGTCGATCTGATCGAAATCGTACTCGGGGTTGATGTCCGGGTACTCTTCGTGCAGCACCTTGGAGATGGCGGCAGTCAGGGTCGTCTTACCATGATCCACGTGGCCAATGGTGCCGATGTTGACATGCGGCTTAGTGCGCTCATACTTTTTCTTTGCCATTATGTTTTTGTCCTCCTGGACGTCTCGTAGTGTGCCCATGCCCATGGCACCAGGCACCCGCTACATTGTACTGGGTTTCTGGGTTGCTTGCCACTATGTGCCCGAACCCAGTCAGCGCTACAGATAATAGCGCCGACTGGAGACAGATGCCACCGCGTGGTAGGCGTGTTTATTCGCCGCGCTGAGCCTTGATGATCTCCTCCGCGACGGCCTTCGGGACCTCCGCATAGGAATCCATCTGCATGGTGAACATGGCGCGACCCTGGGTCTTCGACCTCAGGTCGCCGATATAGCCGAACATCTCGCTGAGCGGAACCTTGGCGTCGATCACCTTGACACCGGTGGCATCGTTCATCGATTGGATCGAACCACGGCGAGAGTTCAGATCTCCCATGACGTCGCCCATGTACTCCTCGGGGGTGCGAACCTCGACGGCCATGATCGGCTCGAGAATGACGGGCTTGGCCTTCGGCGCGGCCGTCTTGAACGCCATGGAACCGGCGATCTTGAAGGCGAGCTCCGAGGAATCCACATCGTGGATCTGACCATCGGTAACCGTGGCCTTGACTCCGACCACCGGGAACCCGGCGAGGATGCCGGACTGCATGGCCTCCTGCACACCAGCATCGATCGAGGGGATGAACTCCTTGGTGATGTGGCCACCGGTGACCTCGTTCGAGAACTCGTAGGTCTGGCCCGACTCGGGATCGATGGGCTCGAAGTTCATGAGCACCTTGGCGAACTGGCCGGAACCACCGGTCTGCTTCTTATGCGTGTACTCCTGGTTCATGACGGCCTTGCGAATGGTCTCGCGGTAGGCGACCTGGGGCTTGCCGACGTTGCATTCGACCTTGAACTCGCGACGCATACGGTCGACGATGATGTCGAGCTGCAACTCGCCCATGCCGGAGATCAGTGTCTGGCCCGACTCCTCATCGGTTTTCACCTGGAAGGTCGGATCCTCGTCGGAGAGCTTGGCAAGCGCCAGGCTCATCTTCTCCTGATCGGCCTTGGTCTTCGGCTCCACGGCCACCTCGATCACGGGATCGGGGAAGGTCATAGATTCGAGCGAAATCGGATGCTTGTCATCGCACAGCGTATCGCCGGTGGTGACGTTCTTGAGTCCGACGAAGGTGTAGATGTTGCCGGCCTCGGCGGCATCGACGGGATTTTCCTTGTCGGCATGCATCTGGAAGATCTTGCCGACGCGTTCCTTCTTGTCCTTCGTCGAATCGAGCACGGTGTCGCCGGGCTTGATGCCGCCTGAGTACACACGCACGAAGACGAGCTTGCCGTAGAACGGGTGGGTCGAAATCTTGAACACCAACGCGGAGAACGGGTCGGTCATCACCGGTTTGCGGTCGATCTCGACGGATTCGTCGTTGGGATCGAAACCGACGATGGCGGGTACGTCCTCGGGGCTGGGCAGGAAGTCGATGACGGCGTCGAGCATGGGCTGCACGCCCTTGTCCTTGAACGCCGATCCGCACAGCACCGGGTAAGCTTCACGGGTGACCGTGAGCTTGCGGACACCGGCGCGGATTTCGGCGTCGCTCAGTTCACCGCTCTCGAGATACTTCTCGAGCAGGGTCTCATCCGATTCGGCGACGGAATCGAGCAGCTCAGAACGATACTGTTCGGCCTTTTCCTGCAGATCCGCAGGAATGTCGGTCGTATCGTAATGAGCACCCAGATCACCGGACACATCGTTCCAGACGTAGGCCTTCATCCGAATGAGGTCGACGACGCCCTTGAAATCGTTCTCGGCGCCGATCGGCAGCTGCACGACGAGCGGCTTGGCGCCCAACTTCTTCTTGATGGTGTCGACGGAGTAGTAGAAGTCCGCACCGAGCTTGTCCATCTTGTTGATGAAGCAGATACGCGGCACGCCGTACTTGTCGGCCTGACGCCACACGGTTTCGGATTGGGGCTCCACGCCCTCCTTGGCATCAAAGACGGCGACGGCACCGTCGAGCACGCGCAGCGAGCGTTCCACCTCGGCGGTGAAATCGACGTGGCCTGGGGTGTCGATGATGTTGATCTGGAACTTCTGCTCGGGATCGTGCGACTGACGGTTCCAGAAGCAGGTGGTGGCGGCCGACTGAATCGTGATGCCGCGTTCCTGTTCCTGGGCCATGAAGTCCATCGTCGAGGCGCCGTCATGGGTCTCGCCGATCTTGTAGTTCTTTCCCGTGTAGAACAAGATGCGTTCGGTGGTGGTGGTCTTACCGGCATCAATATGCGCCATGATGCCGATGTTACGGACCTCATTGAGGTCGGAAAGCACATCTAGTGCCATGAGTGTTCCTCAGCTCTCTTATTCTTCGGATTACCAGCGATAGTGGGCGAAGGCCTTGTTGGCCTCTGCCATCTTATGCGTATCCTCACGACGCTTCACCGAAGCGCCCAGACCGTTGGAGGCGTCGAGAATCTCGTTGGCGAGACGCTCGGACATGGTCTTCTCACGACGCTTGCGCGAGAAGTCGGTCAGCCAGCGCAGCGACAACGCGTTGGCGCGGTTCGGCTTGACTTCGACAGGGACCTGATAGGTCGCGCCGCCGACACGGCGGGAACGAACCTCGAGGCTCGGACGGATGTTGTCCAGCGCGCGCTTGAGCACGGTCACCGGCTCCTGGTCGGTCTTGTCCTTGACGAGGTCAAGCGCCGAATACACGATGTCCTCGGCGATGGCCTTCTTGCCGTCAAGCAGAATCTTGTTGATGAGCTGCGCCACCACGGTCGAACCGTAGATGGGATCGGGAAGCAGCTGATGTTTCTTTGCGGGTCCTTTGCGTGACATATCTCTTACTTCGCCTTCTTTGCACCGTACAGGGAACGGCCCTGCTTGCGATCCTTGACACCTTGCGTATCAAGGGCACCGCGCACGATGTGGTAACGCACACCGGGGAGATCCTTGACACGGCCACCGCGCACGAGCACGATGGAGTGCTCCTGCAGGTTGTGCCCCTCACCGGGGATATAGGCGGTGACTTCAATACCCGAGCTCAGACGCACACGGGCGACCTTACGCAATGCCGAATTCGGCTTCTTCGGGGTGGTGGTGTAAACACGGGTGCACACGCCGCGACGCAGCGGGCTCCCCTTCAAAGCCAAAGTCTTCGACTTCTTCGGCTTTGCCGTACGTCCTTTACGGACAAGTTGTTCTATGGTAGGCAACTTCAATTCTCCGATTCGTTGGTATCCTCTGTTTTTGCGAAGCCGCCACGCCGCGGCATCCCACCGAAGAATCGGTAAAGACAGCCACAGTCCACCGGCCCGATGGCCCGCGTTCCTCCGATGGCGCATTGCTGCGGATCCTCAACGGAAACGGGATATCCCCACGCACTCATCTATAACATAAGATACGCCGTGGGCACACACAGTTGGTTAGCATATCACAACCGGTCGCCAACCGATCCTGTCGGGGGTGCGGTGGCCTCGATGGGTACGATACGCTACCGTTCGCGCACCCGCGTCGGCATCGTCATCGCATCGTGCTCGTCGATGGCGCGAATCACCCGGCACGGCACCCCGGCGGCGAATGAGTTCGCCGGAATGTCCCTGGTGACGACCGATCCCGCGCCGATGACCGACCCCTCGCCGATCGAAACCCCGCCCGCCACGGTTACACCGGCGGCAAGCCAGCAGTTCCTCCCGATGCTGATGGGAGCGCCATACTCATAGTTGAAAGACGAGCCATCGGCGGCCGTCCGGATGTTGCGGTCTTGCCAACGCAATGGATGAATGGGCGCCGCAAGCGTCACGTTGGGTCCGAACATCACGTTGTCCCCGACCGTGATGGGGCACACGTCGAGCACCGTCAGATTGAAGTTCGCGTAGACCCGTTCACCGAAGGTGGTGAACACGCCGTAGTCGAAGAAGATCGGGCCAGCCACGTCGCTGCCTTCACCCAAGTGAGGCATCAGCTCTGCGAGTATGGCGGCGCGACGTCGCACATTCGACTCTGCTGTCGCATTGAACGTCTCGCACAATTCATGGGCCCTGGCGCGCATGGCCGATAATTCCGGATCCGCGGAATTATAGAGTTCTCCGGCAAGCATATGCTCACGTTCCGTGTGATCTTTCATGGTGATGGTCCTTTCCCCGATCGCGAGCCGCAAAAGCCGCTCACCCGATCAATTGGCCACAGCATCGTCAAACGCCGCAACGCCTTCGGTGTCGCACGTTGCCGAGCGCAACGATACACGCGATCAGGCGCCACAACAAGGCGGTCCCGGACGGTTGAGAATCGTCCGGGACCGCCTGCGCGGGAGCATCGCCCCTGCGTCCTCACTTCGTCTCCACTCAACACCCTGCCATCCAGACACCTTCCGTCGCGGACCAAATCCACATTCGCTACGCCCGTGCCCGGAAGGTTCATCATTCATCGCCGTACGTGCGATATAGATATCCTTGATTCAGTTATGCCGATCATCCTCGTCCGGCTTCACCTACTGCGAAGGTGTTGCACGAAGCCACACAACTCATGTCGTACGGTTTCGCGCTTCGTCGCTACCGACCGGAAACCCGGCAGATAACAACTCCGACCTTCGCTTCACAGTATAGTCGATTTCAACTGTAAACACCAGCGCAGATCAGGATTCCGGGACCACTAGCGACACGCGAAATTTGTTGCAATATCAAGGTTCTTCGAAGCCGAGCGCAATACAATATGATGCCAAACGGTCACCTATTCGGGCGTCATTGCGTCGCGCTTCGACATCCGTCCACACGCCGAAGCGCGACGCGCCGGATGCGTCAGTCGTGGCAATCCTGTATAGTCTTCATCTGTTGCGCGAGTTCGGTTATTCGAGTTCGTCGTGCCATGGTGGCTATAGCTCAGCAGGTAGAGCATCTGATTGTGGTTCAGAAGGTCGCGCGTTCGAACCGCGTTAGCCACCCC